>JBEEOC010000034.1:0-5802 GCA_041191845.1 Actinomycetota bacterium
TATCCCATGGCAAGGAGTGCGGCAGTTAAGAGAACTTTGGCGATTACAACATATGAATACTGTGTGCCCCAGGCTGATTTCTCATTGAGTCGAGTCCAGCTTGTTGCTAATCCGCTGGCGACAACAGCGATCGCCGCCCATAAGGCAAGTTGTGAGAAACGATAGAGCGCTGTGATCCGTTCATCTTTGGGGATAAAGAGAATTCCAAAGAGGCCGCCCACCCATAGTGAGAGGGCAACTATGTGGGTAACGAGTGAACCGATGGCGAGGGCATGTGAGCCACTTGCTGCCGCATGGCTCTGAAAGACAGGTGCGACCAATGCAATGAGCGCCACCGCAGTCAGAATCACTATTGGGAGCGTGCGCTTAAAGAATGGAAGTGTAATTGCCACGATGCCTAATCCAATTAACTGGATAAACATCGCCTGGCCGAGGTCAGTCTGATTGAGGTAGGAACTTAAAGTTGTTCCATCAAAGGCGTCGATTATTGAAAGATCGAGAATCTGCGCAACTTTAAGGATGATTGCAATAAAAGCTGAGATAAACCAGAGTGAGGCAAGAAGTGTTGCGCTCTTCTTTATCTGGAGCCCACTAGCAGTCAGCGCTCCATCTTTATTGACAACAAAAAAAGATGTAGCGAGCAGGGTTCCTATCGTTGCAAAGGCGAGTAGATAGAACGCGCCTTGATTGACAATCATCTCTCGCTATAGAGCTTTCGAGCATAACGAGCGAGCGCAATTGTCACCACAAGTGCTGCAAGAAGTAATCCCAAGACGAAGATTGTTGTTCCAGCGTTATTTCCTGTTGGAACAGCGGTCTTTGTTGGTTCTGGAGCAACTGTTGCAACAACTGTTGGTTCATTGAAGTTGAATGTGAAAGATCCAGAGAGCGGAACATCATTTTCAGCAAGGAGCGTGTATGTCACGGTGTAAATTCCAGAGCGGACGAAATTCTTCAGGCCGATGACAGCCTCGTTACCGGCAATGGTGAGTGTTCCATCATCAACGCGAATACCTGAAGGATCTGTGACCACGACATCATTGCCATCATCCATGAGTGGAAGCTCAGTTGTGATGGTGACTGCGCTAGGCGCTGCCTCAAGGGATTGTCCAGATGTAGGGCTGGTAGAGACGAGAGTATTTGCATTGGCTGCTGGTGAGATCAGGAGAGCGAGAGTGGTGACCGCTATGCCCATTACCTTCTTCATAATGCCCCCTAGACGCGTTGATTCGCGCCTATCGTCTCACTTCTTTAGACTATGGCACCAGTCGAAGAGCCCCTAAACCTCAGGAAGAAAGGTCACATCTGATGCCTACATATCAATATGCATGCACCGCCTGCGGCCATGCCTTTGAGATTGTTCAATCCTTTAGTGACGACGCTCTCACCGAATGCCCGCAATGCCAGGGCGAGATTAAAAAGGTCTATAGCAATGTGGGGGTCGTCTTTAAAGGCTCTGGCTTCTATAAGACCGATTCAGCCCCAAAGCCTGCCTCATCTGATTAACCCTCGTGATGGGGAGGGCGGTCGCCCTTAATCTCCTCTTCACGGCGACGGTCTTCGCTCTGATCCTCGCGAGGATCGCGTTCATCATCTGTTGTGGTGGGAAAGATATTACTCACAGCGATAGACCCCCTTTTCGTAAAGACGAGTGAAGTCTACTCCTGCATACTTCTGCCATGTTTGAAAAACTTGGTCACTTTGCCGTCCGCCGTAAGAAATTCGCTGTAATCGCCTTTGTCATCTCTATTTTGGTGGCAGGTGGCGTGGGAGCTCAAGTATTTAATCGACTTGATTCAGGCGGATACTCCATCGCTTCAAGTGACTCATACAAGGTTTATACCTATATCAAGGACACCCTCAAGGAGTCAGATCCAGCGATTGTTGTGATGGTCGATGCGAAGACAAGCGTTGATGACCCAACGGTTGCTGCTCGTGCGGTTGCGCTCGAGAAGAAGATGGCGCAGGAAGATGGCGTTTCAAAGACACTCTCCTACTGGTCTGCCGGTGGAGCGCCATCACTGAAGTCAAGTGATGGTGAAGCTGCTTACATTCTTATCTATGGAGATGGTGAGGCATTTAGCCCAAAGAGCCAAGAGCTTGGAAAGATCTTCCAAGAGAGTTATGACGGACAAGTCGATGGCTTCACTCTCTATGCCGGTGGCTTCGGTGTAATTGGAAATGCCATCACAGAAAAGATTGCTAAGGATCTCAAACTCTCTGAATCAATCTCTATTCCGCTGACCTTTATCTTGCTTGCATTTGTATTTGGCGCTCTCGCTGCCTCGGCCATGCCGCTTATTGTTGGAGTATTTGCAATACTCGGCGCATTCTTCGTGCTCTATCTCCTGACACTCTTTACCGACGTCAGCGTCTATGCCCTCAATCTCACAACAGGTATGGGTCTTGGACTAGGTATCGACTATGCGCTCTTGATGGTTAACCGCTTCCGTGAAGAGCTGCATAACGGTAAGACGGTAGAAGAGGCGATCGTGACGATGATGACGACCGCCGGTAAGACCGTCTTCTACTCTGGTTTAACTGTTCTTGTGACTCTCATGTCACTTGTCTTCTTCCCACTCCCATTCCTTAAATCATTTGGATATGCCGGAGTCTCCGTTGTTGCACTTGCAGTTGTTGGTGCTCTCTGTGGTTTGCCACCAATTCTTGCCATGGTTGGAAAGAAGATTGATAAGGGCGTCATTCGCAAGAGTGCAATCACTCCGAAGGAAGAAGGACGCTGGGCACAGACAGCACGTTTTGTTATGCGTCGCCCTGTGGCTGTTACCGTCTTATCTCTTATCTTCCTTGGCGTACTAGCTGCTCCTCTTACCAATGCTACGTTCTCTCAGACAGATTCGCGGACGCTTCCTGCATCAAACCCTGCTGCGATTGCAACTGCGGTTCAAGCAGAGCGCTTCCCAGGACAGACTGGCAATCCGATTGAGATCATCATTCCTGGTGGCGTAAGTAAGCAAGATGAGGTCAGTGCATATCTCTCCGCTGTTGCAAAGGTTGAAGGTGTTGTTCTCGTCAATCCAGTGCAGCCATATCAAGATGATCTTCGCGTAACCGCGATTCACTCAATGTTGCCACGCACTCCTGAGGCGCAGAAGTTGATCCATGACCTTCGTGATCTTCCATCACCTGCCGGCACCATGATCGGTGGAGTTGCTGCTGATTACACCGATTCACAGGATGGAATCGCATCAACGCTCCCTCTTGCCTTAGGTTGGATTGCAATTAGCGTTTTGATCCTGCTCTTCCTCTTCACCGGTTCTGTCATCCTTCCCATTAAGGCGATTATCCTCAACGTTCTCTCGCTAGCTGCAACGATGGGCGTACTCACTTGGGTCTTTATCGATGGCCACCTCCAGTGGTTGGTCGGTAGCTTCACAGTCACAGGTTCGCTCGACACCTCAATTGTTATCTTGATTGCAGTTGTCGTCTTTGGTCTCTCTATGGACTATGAAGTCTTCCTACTCTCACGTATTCGGGAAGAGCACGATGCCGGCAAATCGAATGAAGATGCAGTTGCAATTGGTCTGCAGAGATCTGCCCGCATCATTACTGCAGCTGCCGTTCTCTTAGCGGTTGTCTTTGCCGCCTTCGTACTCAGTGGAGTGACCTCTATTAAGTCCATGGGATTTGGTGTGGCACTTGCTGTCATGCTCGATGCAACGATTGTGCGCGGCCTACTTGTTCCTGCTTTGATGCGACTCTTCGGTGAGCGCAACTGGTGGGCACCTGCTGCGCTCCAGCGTTTTACGATTAAGCACTAGGTTGCGTAGACTTTGCAGATGGATTTAGTCGCTACTCTGCAATGCGCTGATCAGCCCGGCATCGTTCATGCGATGACCAGCGCTGTTCTTGCTGCCGAGGGCAATATCATCGAGAACCAGCAGTTCACAGATCACACAACCAATACATTTGTGATGCGCACTCGCTTTGAATCCGCACAATCACTCGAGCAAGCCACCGCAACGCTTCGCGCTGGCCTCTCGCAATTTAACCCAGCTCTCCATATCCGACCAACCGACAAGAAGCCGCGCGCGCTCGTTCTTGTTACCAAAGAGAGCCACTGCCTTCGCGATCTCCTCTATCTCCTTGAGCTCAATGAGATGCCGATTGAGATTCCATTGGTCATCTCTAACCGTGAAGAACTTAAATCCCTCGTTGAATCACATGGCATCCCATTTATGTATCTACCGATCGAGCCATCAACCAAGGCAACTCAAGAGGCAATTATTTTGAAGAAGGTGGAAGAACTCGAGATCGACTTTGTGGTCCTCGCTCGATATATGCAGATTCTCTCCGCTGAATTCTGCGCTCAGCTTCCTGGCAAGATCATCAACATCCACCACTCATTTCTTCCAGGCTTCAAGGGCGCTAAGCCCTATCACCAGGCACATGAGCGCGGTGTGAAGATCATTGGCGCAACTGCGCACTTTGTCACAGCAGATCTCGATGAAGGTCCGATCATTGAGCAAGATGTTGCCCACGTTGGTCACACAGCAACACCTGAGCAACTCATCTCAATCGGACGTGATATTGAGCGCCGCGTCCTCTCTAGAGCTGTTCAACTCTTTGCAGAAGATCGCATCTTTATCGTCGGCCATCGCACAGTGGTATTTGCTTAAGCCATGTTAGGTGGAATCAATAACGCGCTCTTCTTCCAGAGTCTAGCCGGTTACTTTGTTGTGGGACTCATTCTCATCCCCATACTTAAGTGGGCCTTTCCCACCAATAAAGCGATTAAAGCTGAGCGCGAACAGATTCGTCAGATGCGTAAAGAGATCCGCAAGATCAAGAGAAAGTAATTACTTTCTAGCTTCTTACCGGGCTATTCCATCTCCCGCGGGCGAAGATAAAGCTCAATAGTCCACTTACGATAGATGCAGCAATGACAGCAACTATCGCAATATCTTGCAGTGACTTTTCATCAAAGGCGAGCTTTGCGATGAAAATCGAGACTGTGAAACCAATGCCGGCTGCACTTCCTGTTGCCAGGAGATCGAGCTTTCCATTCCTTGAAGGAATCTCGGCTACCTTCGCACGCGAGAAGAAGGTGGTAAAGGCCGCGATTCCAAGTGGTTTACCGACAACTAAGGCGATAAAGATTGCTAATGCAATTGATGAGCCAACCGCTGCCTTTAGTGAAGTGGATGAGATCTCAACGCCAGTATTTGCTAGAGCAAAGATTGGAACAACGAGAAAACTAGACCATGGGTGCAGACGCGCTTCAAGTTCTTCGGATTGAGGAAGTGCTAATCCAATGAGCACTCCCGCAAGAGTTGGATGAATGCCGGCTCGGTAGAAGCAATACCAGAGAGTGATTGCGCAAATTACTGTGATGTATTTACTTGAGATACCTGTCCGGAACAAGAGTAAGAGGGCTAGATATACAGCTGCGCCTCCTCCTAACCAGGATAGAGAAAGGTCATCGGTATAGAAGAAGGCGATGATTGCAATCGCCCCAATATCATCAATGACTGCAAGAGCGAGAAGAAACGTCTTCATTGCAAATGAGATGCGATCACCCAATAGTGCAATCACTCCAACAGCAAGTGCAATATCTGTAGCAACTGGAATCGCCCAACCATGACCTGCACCCTCGCCAGCTATGGCGAGATAGAGAACGGCAGGGATAGCCATTCCACCCACCGCAGCAATAAAGGGAGCGATAGCGCTCTTCTTCGTTGAAAGGTGTCCTGAGATGAGCTCGCGCTTAATCTCCATCCCCACCACGAGAAAGAAGAGCGACATCAATAGATAGTTGATTACCTTTGCTGTGGTCAGCGA
>JBEEOC010000035.1:0-2900 GCA_041191845.1 Actinomycetota bacterium
ACGTTAAATGGAACCTTGCCCATCAAAGGCACATCTCCGCCGACTAAGTTCGTCAGGCGCTTTGAAGTCTCTTCTCCCCCACCGCTTCCAAAGAGAGCGAGCTCTTCACCGCAATTTGCACAGGAATTAGCCGACATATTCTCAATCACACCAATGACACGTTGATGAATCTGGTGGGCAATTCGCCCTGCACGTTCAGCAACTTCTGCAGCTGCAATCTGTGGCGTTGTAATCACGACAATCTCTGACGTTGGAATCAATTGACCGAGTGAGATTGCAAGATCACCAGTTCCAGGTGGAAGATCGATAAAGAGAATATCGAGATCTCCCCAATAGGCATCTGAGAGAAGTTGCTCCAAGACGCGGTGCAATAGTGGGCCACGATAAGCAATCGCATCGGAGCGCTCAGGCTTAAACATCTCCATTGAGACAACCTTTACGCCGTAAGCCTCGAGCGGGATAAACATCTGATCAATGGCAGTTGGGCGTTGGCCAATTAGACCCATCAGGCGCGGAATAGAGTGGCCGTAGACATCGGCATCGAGAATTCCAACGCGAAGACCTTTCTGGGCAGCTCCCACTGCGAGATTTGCAGTTAGCGAAGATTTTCCAACTCCACCTTTTCCAGATGCAACTCCGATAACGCGGGTGAGGGAATCCTTTTGAGCAAAAGAGATGAAGGCTTCTCGTCCATTACGAAGAAGTTTCTTAATATTTGCTCGTTGTTCTTCATTCATCACACCAAAATCGATGACCACCTTCTCAACACCTGCAACAGCGAGAACCGCTTTCTCAATATCTGCAGTGAGGCGATCGCGCATAGGACAGCCAGAGATGGTGAGGAGAATTCTTAGATTTACTGTGCTGCCACTCTGCTCAATCGATTCAACCATGCCGAGTTCGGTTATGGAGCGATGGAGTTCAGGGTCATTAACCTTCGAAAGTGCTTCGAAGATTGGTGATTGTTCACTCATAGAAGATCAGGGTCGATCTTATTTTCCGGGCGAACCTTAGGCTTTGAAGTTCCCTCATCGAGAACAGCATCAATCTGCTTCTTCACAAAGGTCTTTGGATTAAGATCGGCAGGCTTAAGATCTTCAAATCCTGGGCCGAGATTCTCCTTCAGCTCATTTGTTGCAGTGGTAGCTAGGCCACGCACCTTCTTCACCAACTTTGCAGCTTCAATTGCAACCTGTGGCAGCTTCTCAGGCCCGACGAGAATCATGGCAAGGATGGCAAGTCCGATAATCTCGCCAGCACCAAAGTCGAAGAACATACGAGTACCTTAGCGCGCTACTTGCCTGCTGTCAGGATGAGCGTTGCCTGATAGCTCTTTCCATCACGGAGATATGTGAGAACGACAGAGTCTCCAATATCGCGAGAGCGAACAGCGACGATCAACTCCTCAGGTCCCGTGATTGCTCTGCCATCGAAGTCGGTGATGATGTCGCCCGGCTTAAGGCCAGCCTTAGCTGCCGGTCCGCCAGGCAAAATTGCGGTGCTCTTCTTAGCAATCTGAGCACCCTTACCGCTATAGGACATATCGACTGAAACGCCGATAACGGGATATGTCGCCTTGCCATTTTTGATCAATTGCTCTGCTGTCTTTCGAGCTTGATTGATTGGAATCGCAAAGCCAAGTCCGATGGAACCTGTCTGTCCGCTAAAAGAAGAACCTAAGGTTGCAATCGCTGAATTAACGCCAATCACAGCACCAGTTGAATCAACTAGAGGGCCACCTGAGTTGCCAGGATTAATCGCAGCATCAGTCTGAAGCGCATTGATAAATGAATTCTCTTGCGCAGAATCTCCTGCCGTAACGGCGCGATCTTTTGCGCTAATAATTCCGAGAGTTACAGTTCCCTGAAGTCCAAGTGGTGATCCGATTGCAAGAACAGCATCTCCCACAGCCACCTTGTCGCTATCACCAAATTGGAGCGCAGGAAGTGAGCGATTTCCTACTCGTAAAACTGCGAGATCATAGGAGGCATCGCGCCCCACAAGAGTTGCTCGCAATGAGGTTCCATCTTGGAGACGAACAGTGATTTCTCCACCGCTTGTTACCGCAGAGGCAATGACGTGGTTATTTGTGAGGATGTAGCCATCGCTTGAGATAACGAAGCCAGATCCAGTTGCACCGCCATCGGCATCCTTTGCCTCAATAGAGACCACCGATGGAAGAACGCGCTTTGCGATTCCCGCAACAGAGTTAGGCGGACGTTCAATCGTTGAATTCGATTGAACTAATCGTGTGGAAAATCCAAAGAGCGATCCCGACGATGAAGCGCCAAATGCACCAGCAACAACGCCCACGATAATCGCCAGAATAATGGCGCTTCGCATACTGATTGATTTACCAGTCTGAGTAGGCGCTACCCACCATGGACCTTGGCCGTTGAAATTGCTCATGAGATTAGTTTCCTATAACTTCGTTGCGAGTAACAATCCATCACCGATAGGTATGAGCGTGGTCGACCAAATTTCACTCTCAACTTTCAGTAATTTCCCAGCCTCACGGAGGGCAACTGTCTTGGGATCGCGCTGTGCGGGATCGGAGACCTTTCCGCCACCGAAGAAGTTATCGATCACAAAGACTCCGCCACTTCGCAAGATTCGCTGAGCCTCAGATATTGCATAGGTGAGATCTTCAGGATTGTGTCGATAGATCACTAAGTCATAAGCGCGATCGGTCAACTTGGTCATGACCTCCATCACTGGATTTGTAATTAAACGAAAACGTGAAGGTGTAATCTCGGCGTCGAGTAACGCTTGCTTTGCAATCGAACTATGTTCCATCTCATCATCGATTGAGGTGAGAGTTCCTGACTTGAGCATTCCATCGAGGAGCCAGAGTGAGCCAACACCAGAGCCAGTTCCTACTTCAACAACTGATTGCGCCT
>JBEEOC010000036.1:0-5678 GCA_041191845.1 Actinomycetota bacterium
GACCATCACATCATCGATGCCGGTGAGTGCTGTGATGTAGGAGGGGATGGGATGGAGTGGATTGACGAGGGTAGAGAAGGTATCGAGTAACTCACCACTCCTTACCTTCACTGCGCCAATCTCTGTAATTGCAGCGCCAAGGTGGGGCGCACCGCCACTGGTTTCAAGATCGAGGACAACAAAGCGAGCATCGATGAGCGGGGTGCCCAACTCTTGAATAGTGCTTTGCCAGTTGTTCTCATCCATAGTGGTTTCAGCCTAGATGATTGATATGACATAGCGGTGGCAATACTCTTCACTCATGAGCGTTGAAGATGCACCAGTAGGGTCAATGCAGGATTGGCGTGCAGTAGGAAAAGGCGCCAACTCCTCAGTCGGAATAATTTTTGTTCACGGCTTTACCGGGTCACCGATTTCTATGCGTCCATGGGCGGAGTATTTCCATGAGCGTGGTTACTCAGTCTCAGTTCCGCTTCTTCCAGGCCATGGCACCAAGCCAGGAGATCTCAATCTGGTGAAGTGGCAGGAGTGGCCAGCAAAGGTTGAAGAAGAGCTCGATTGGATGCACTCACAGGGAATGACTGTCTTCATCTTCGGCCTCTCTATGGGTGGTGGCACAACTCTCCATGTTGCTCTCAAGCACAGTTCATCACTTGCTGGAATTGTTCTCGTTAATCCGATGATTCACGTGAAATTCATTCCGCCTCAGGTTGCTTGGTTTATCTCTCGCTTCCAGAAGATGCGCGACTCTGTTGGAGATGACATCAAGATGCCAGGGGTCACAGAGCATGGCTACGACTCACTCCCAGCCGTGGGCGTCTATCAACTCCTGAAGATGCTCAGCTACACCCGCAAGCGCCTTCATGATGTCACTGCGCCGCTTCTACTCTTTCACAGCAAAGAAGATCACACATTGCCTGTCTCCAATACCGAGATCATCATGAAGGGCGTTGGGTCAATTCCAAAGCAACGGATTGAACTTGTGAATTCATATCACGTAGCAACTCTTGATTACGATAAAGAGATTATCTTTGAAAATTCATTGATCTTCGTGCAGAGCCACAGTTCGAAAGAGTGAGCCAACTACTCAAACGCTTGGGTGGAGAGAGGATCGCATCTGCCTTTCGTAAAGCGGTCTCCGGTGATCCCAAGGGTCTACCTGCCTGGGCTAATGAGATGGCAGTCGGCGATGATCTCGGCTTTTATGGACCCGATAGCGATGTCTGGAAAGTACATGGATCACTTGCAACGTTAGTTGGGGGAGTCAGAGCTCTTCTTATGCAAGCTGCTTATCCTGCAGCCCTTGCTGGTGTTTCTCAGCATTCTGCCTATGACACAGATCCTTTGGGAAGGCTAGAGCGAACTACGCGATGGCTAACTATTACCTCCTTTGGTTCAACAGAGGCAATCGCAAAAGAGGCTCGTCGCGTCAATGCTCTCCACTCTAAGGTAGTTGGTGAGTATGTCAATCAGAGCGATCTTCGCCAGCGCTATGAGGCATCTCAGGCAAGGCATCTATTGTGGGTGCACTGCGCCTTTACTGATTCATTTCTCGTTGCTTATCGTGAGTTAGGAAGAGAGCAAGATCGTTCAGCTCCAAATTATGTAAGAGAATGGGCAAGAAGTGCGGAGCCTCTTGGGCTCAAAGGGGCACCGTCATCGGATCAAGAGCTCCATGATGTCCTTGAAGATTTTCTCAATAACGAAATCGGCGAGATTGAACCTACCCGTCGCATTGTAGGTTTCATCATCAATCCGCCGTTTTCACAGGCCGCCATGCCCTTCTATCGCACGCTCTGCAACGCCGCTATTTCGACCTTAGATCCACGGGTCTTGACGGCGCTAGGTTTGAAATCAAAGTCGAGAATCTGGCTCAAAGTTGTCACACCTATGCTTCGAGTCTTGCAACTTCTCCTTGGCAAGGAATCTCCCAGCCAGACCATTGCTCGCCAGCGGATTGCTCGAATAACATCTTCCTCATGAGCGATTGCATCTTCTGCAAAATTATTAGTGGCGATATTCCATCGAAGAAGATTTATGAAGATGGCGAGTTCATTGCCTTCCTCGATATCTTTCCCGCTAATCGAGGTCATTCACTCGTGATTCCCAAATCACATCACGCCGATATCCATGCAATACCGGCAGAGCTTTACGGGGGATTGGCGGCCACTGCAAAGAAAATTGCTGACTTACTTCAGAGCAAACTTGGATCTGAAGGTACAACTATCTTTCAGATGAATCGAGAGGCTGGTTGGCAGACTGTCTTTCATATTCATATGCATGTGATTCCTCGATGGAGTGGAGATAACCTCCACAAACCTTGGGATATCGCTCCTGCCGATGATGCAGAACTTGCATCACTTCACGCACTACTTACCGAGTAGATAGTTGATAACGTCGATTGCCTTCCATCCTTGGGGATGTTTCTTGGCGAGGTAGTCAGGTCCAGATAAATCAGAACCGAGTGTGATGAGAGGGAGTTCCCGTCTGCCATCAGGCCTGAGTTGTCCAAGCCCAATATTAGACATCAGTGCGTTGCAGAGACATTGTGAGTGCTGCGCCTCTTCCACATTGCCCTTCTTAAATTCATAGGTCTTGAGAGGCTCACTTGGACAGCGATACCCAACTCCACCATTTTCGCGTTCAAATGGCGTGCGCAGATAACCGAGATCACAGATGCGATTACGTGCTTCGTAAGCATCGTCATCGGATAGAGATTGAGGTAGGACTGCCACCTTAAATGGGAAGCCAGTAGGTGATGCACTGCCATCGGTCTTCACAGTTAACTTCTGACTTGTGAGAGCATCAATAACCTCTTGCTTGAGATCTTCAGTAAAGCCGGACTCTTCAGCAAGAGCGAAGAGGGAACCAACTTGAACTCCCTGCGCACCAGCTTCAAGCGCCTCTTTCACCTTTTCCGGCGTGGCATAACCACCGGCTAGCCAGAATGGAGATCCTGAGTTCTTCACCTTCACAAGATCTGCTTCATCTTGCTCGGTATAGATCGGATTTCCTTCCTCATCCTTTGACTTCTTATTTCGTGGGGGAGCGTTATGTCCGCCTGCGACATGTCCCTCAATCACATAGCCATCAGGCTTAGTGATTTCATCTTTATTGAGATAGGCAACAAGGGCGTGAGATGAGACGATTGCAAGAAATTGTGGGCGTTTGATTGGGAAGGTAAGCCCCTCAATACAGCCAGGATCAAATGAGATGAAGTGCTTTATCTTTGCTTCGGCAACATCTACCGTCATCGCAACTGGCTTACCGGCAGCCAGTTGATTGAGAAGATTTGGAATTTGCGCTGGAATGCCAGCGCCGATAAGGATGTAATCAACGTCTGCGAGCATCGCTCCGAATAGTTGAGCTGGAATACAGAGCTGAATCTTCTCAAGTAGGTTCATGCCAATCAGGCCATCGTGACCTTCTTTTGCAAGCCAGACCTCAACAAAAGAAGCTACAACAAGGAGATCAACAGCATGTTGCACGGGCTTGAGAGTTAACTTTGGTACATCGATATAAGGCTTTGATTGGTCCCGGCCACCCTCAATGTAATAACGATCGAGCAATCCCTTAACAACCTCTTGATTAGGAAAGTGCGACATGGCGCGACGGATATTCCCGTCGAGATCGCCATCTTGAAGTCTGCGCGCAACAACTGAATCGATAGCAGTTCCAGAGATCACACCAAGATTTCCTGATTTGGCAACTTCTTTAGCAAGCTGGTTTGAGGAGACAGCGATTCCCATGCCACCTTGGATGATGGTTGGAAGTGGGCGATCGGTCATAAGAGAACCTTGGTGCATGGAGGGGATAACTCGCGAGTATTAATCAGATGTCGCGCCTGACAGGCGAGAATGCCTCGTAAAGGATTAGTGGTCCCAAAGAGTGAGACCACATGCAAAGATTGCAAAGGAGATTAAGGTGCAGAGGAAAATCATAAATGGATTAGAGAAAGGGTCGTCGTCGAGAAACTTTCTCGACCTCTCGGAGTGACATACCGGACATTGTGAGATCAATTGAAAGTTGTATTTCCACCCACAGTCTAAGCAACGAAGATTTGCCTCTTTCGAAACTCGCAGAATCTCTTCTCCTGAGCGGTAGTAAAGGTAGAGGCGTAACTTGAGAAGCCAGGTCCTTATTGAGCCTCTGTAACTCGGAGCGACCGTCCGGAACGCTCTCTCAAACTTGTCGAAATCCTCATCTGCACGCCTTTGGATTCTAGCCACCCCAATACCCCCAGCAGAGAGGAGCTTTCCGTGGCGTCAATGCGCAGCTGGGATTGAAATTTGTTGTTCCACCGCCACCATTTCCAATATCCACTATGACCTGTTGTGGCTTTAAAGGTTGTGAACTTACTTCTGCGCCCACGTTGAGTGTTGAGATTGTTGCAGCTACAAGAACGATTACTGAAGTGAACATGGAATCTCCTAGGAATTGATAGAAGAATTAAATTTCATCCGATTTGGAAAAAGGAGATTTTCTAGCTCACGAAAAGTAAAAGATTAGAGAGTGGACGATACTGGGATCGAACCAGTGACCCCCACAATGTCAATGTGGTGCTCTACCGCTGAGCCAATCGTCCGGGTCTTATGTAATTGTGGGGAAAGTGTAACCTAAGAATGCAGGTGCTTCTTAGCGTGCGTAATCATCCTCAAGACGCTCAATATCATCTTCGCCGAAGTATGTTCCACGCTGGACCTCAACAAAGATCATCACCTCAGAGCCTGAGTTGCCGATGCGATGAAGCTCTCCGATGGCAACTTCTACCGACTGGCCTGCCTCTGCCTTAAATGACTTTTCGCCAAGAACAACATCTGCAACACCCGAGACGATATACCAATGCTCTTCACGCTTTTGATGGCGCTGGAGTGAGAGACGGTGACCTGGTTCAACCCAGATCGTCTTTACTTTGTAGGTAGGCGTATCAGCGAGAACTTGATAGCGACCCCATGGACGCTCAGGACCTTCAAGGTATTCACGTGTCATGAGTAGAGAGTATTCCGTTTCCTCGTTGAAACAGGGTAGGGCTAGCAGATATCTATGGAGGTGGAAACGGGATTTGAACCCGTGTAGAGGGATTTGCAGTCCCTTGCCTCGCCTCTCGGCCATTCCACCATTTCCCAGGTTGAAAGTTGGAAACTTTGCCCAGTAGATAAAAAGCCACCTTCACAGTTGAAAGTGACTTTCCAATCCGAGCGGACGACGGGGTTCGAACCCGCGACCTGAACCTTGGCAAGGTTCCGCGCTACCAGCTGCGCTACGTCCGCGTATTGCGGGCGCAAATCTAGCGTAGGAGGGGCCGAAGTGCCAAAGCGCGCCTAGGTGAAGACCCCTTAGCCTTACCCCATGTTGGTTAAGCCATCCTTCATCGGTAAGGGGTATCAGTTCTGGATGCATGGCGTCCGAGCATCGCACCTTGCCGAGATAACGAGCGATCCTGCGCGCTTGGATGATGGAAATTTCTGGGCAGTTCTGACGACCTTTGAAGGTCAGTATCACTTCGCCCGCTTTAAGAAGGTGGAAGAAGCTACCTTTGCCGATGCCCCTTGGACGCGACTTGAGCGACCTTGGAAATCAAATATGGAGATGATCGACTACATCGCATATATCCATGCGATTAAGGAGTCGATATCTCAAGGCGGTGTCTATCAAGTTAATGCCTGTCGAGAGCTCTC
>JBEEOC010000037.1:0-3101 GCA_041191845.1 Actinomycetota bacterium
GATGGAGCGCTATATGCCATTTGCTGGCAAGCATCCCTATCCGGAGATTATCCCCGCCACTCTTGGTAATGAAGCAGGACTTGTGGGCGCTGCGAACTTAGCGCGCTCCTAATTTATTCACTGGGGTATTTCACACCGATCTGTCGTCGGATCTCATCCATCGTCTCCATCAATTCAATGGATTTTCCATGTGGCATAAGCGGCGATTCGATTGCTCCAGCCCTGACCATCCGTGCAAACTCTGCCGCTTCTTCTCGCAGACCAATTCCTGCGTAGCTCTTTGGGTACTCAACCACAACGCCATCACGCGAGATAACGCGGAAAGAAGTGGGTGCATAGAACGGGCCATCGATTTCGATTCGCGCTCTATCGCCAGAGATAGTCGCGCTCACACTTCCGCGCACCGCCATGGTGCAAGTGAGATTTGCAATTGCGCCATCTGAATACTGGAGAATGATTGAAGTGTTGAGATCGACCTTCTTATCAGTCAGCGTTGCAGATGCGAGGATAGTGTGAGGTGTTCCAAAGACGAGATCAGCCAGTGTTAAAGGATAGATTCCAAGATCAAGGAGTGCGCCGCCGCCAAGTTCTGGCTCCCATAGTCGAGGCGCTCTCTCATAAGGTATGTATTGGCCATGATCTGCACTGAGGTGCGAAATCACACCCAGTTCACCTGAAGCAATGATCTCTTTGATGGTCTTAATATGAGGCAGGAATCTGCTCCACATCGCCTCCATCAGTGCGATGGAGTGAGATTGCGAGTATTGAACGAGCGCTCTCGCTTCTGCTGCATTTAAGGTGAAGGCCTTCTCGCATAAGACAGGTTTTCCTGCCTTCATCGCAAGCATTGCATTCTCATAATGCATCGGATGTGGTGTTGCGACGTAGATCGCATCGACATCAGCGTTGACCAACTCTTCATAACTTCCATATGCAATTGATCCTGGATGAAGCTCTGCAAATCTCTGCGCCGAATTAAGTGTGCGAGAACCCACTGCCGCAACTACATGTCCTTCAAGGAGCGATAGGTCTTGAGAAAATGCCTTTGCAATCCCACCAGTTCCCAAAATGCCCCAGCGGAAATTACTCATACGACGGCGCCATCTCCATCACCTGAATCTGGCTTCTTCCACCATCTCTTCAATGATTCAATGAGATGTGTAATCGATCCATGGAGGCCGCGCTTTACTCGGGGAGGCGTGTAAAGCTCTTCGGAGTTGGCTCTATCTATCTCCTCTAAATCATCGAGATAGGTGCGCGGTGATGATTGATCAAGGTTGAGCCCTGAGACCATCGACTCAAATTCAGCGTTGATTAACTCCTGCTCATCATCGGGGTCGCGCGGTGCCATGCTGGAATACTTGCATAGAAGTGGCGGGAAGTCTCTTAAAATTACGCATGTATTAGCCCCGACTGGCTCTGGTGTATTAGATTAAGCGCCATGAACAACCTGCCCTACGGCACCTTGCGAGCATTCTTGACTCCATTCTTGATGCTCCTCTTCCGCCCCAAGGTAAAAGGTCTGCGCAATGTTCCGGCGACCGGTCCTGTCATCATCGCCTCTAACCATCTCTCCTTTAGCGATTCGATCTTTATGCCGTTGGTAGTTCCGCGCAAGGTGACTTTCTTGGCTAAGAGTGAGTACTTCACAAGCCCAGGCCCTAAGGGGTTGCTGAAGAAGCTCACCTTTATCGCCCTCGGTCAGGTTCCAGTTGATCGCTCTGGCGGACGTCGAAGCGAAGCTGCTCTTATCACCGGTCTTCAAGTTCTCGCCGATGGAAAGTGCCTCGGTATCTATCCTGAGGGAACTCGCTCACCAGATGGCAGGCTCTATAAAGCGCGCACCGGTATCGCACGCCTTGCAATCGAATCGGGCGCACCTGTTATCCCCGTTGCCATGTTTAACACCGACAAGATTCAACCAACTGGAACCGTAATCCCTAAGGTCAAGCGCGTTGGAATGACTTTTGGTGAGCCAATGTATTTTGAGGGCGACTCTCGCGATGCGCTCTTCTTACGTGAATGCGCCGATGCAATCATGAAGCGGATTCAACAACTTTCAGGTCAAGAGTATGTCGATACCTATGCCGTTAGAGGTGCTAAGCCTGCAGAGAACGCAGACGAGAGTTAATTACTGAGATCTAATCTGCCTTGGAAGTAGTTACACCCATGGCAATCTGCTCCAGCTTCAGGTGCATCGCCATCGATAACGGTAATGAACTCTTCTAGGAGCGAAGCCAACCGCTGCGGATCACGCTCGACCGGCACATAGAGCTGATTAACGCCAAATCCCATCTCGTTGGAGACAAGTTCATTGGGGCGGGTCTGCGCCACTCCTGCCAACTTCCAAATCAGAAGCCCCATGGTCTTGACTGAGAAAGCCTTACCGCTCAGTGGATTTTCAAGCGTGTATGCATATGCCTCTAATTGAGGCGCGTAGAAATCTCCGCTATCGCGCTCTGAGTCAGAGACTTTGCAATCGATGATGCCGACTGTGCCATCGTCGTAATGGCCAAGGAGGTCATAGATACCGCGGAGCTTCCATTGGGTCTCAACGCCATTGACAACAATATTCTTTGACTTTACCCATTGGCCCCACTGCTTCACAGTGCCGGCAGGAAGTGATGGATCGAGAGCCGGCATCGGCGCTCTCCGGAAATACTCCTCTTGAAAAGTGGAGAGGCTCTTTACCAGCGGGAAATCTTTCTTCAATTCGAAGGAGTACCAATACTTAATCCAGATACATCTCTTGCAGGTAGAAAAACCAAAGGTGAGATCTGATGGAGCGATAAATTCGCGAGCTGGCTGTGGTGGCTTCTTCATGAGGAGATTCTCTCCCTAGCCACTGACAATTGCTGAATACAACACAGCAAGGCCCAAGATAATCATGATGGTGCCACCAAATGCGCGCAGGCGTTCTAACCGGTTATTACTTGAGGCGAGCCAGGTGCGGGCATAACCGGCGAGCAGCCCCCAAGCCCCATCAGAGAAGAAGGCGAGCAGACAGAAGGTGAGACCGAGGAAGAGCAGTTGCTGCGTCACATTCCCACTGTCAATATCAACAAATTGCGGAAGTACTGCAGCAAAGAAGACGATCGCCT
>JBEEOC010000038.1:0-9998 GCA_041191845.1 Actinomycetota bacterium
CTGACTGAACGTAACCGCGGTGGTTCATACCTTGGCTCCCTCGTTGTTGGCGCTGGCCTCTTCTCCATGTTCCTCTTCCTCGGTCTCTATCTCCAGGTTGTCTTGGGATATAGCCCGCTGAAGTCAGGCTTTGCCTTCTTGCCATTTACCGCAGGAATCATCGTCTTTGCAGGAGTTGCATCACAACTTCTACCAAAGGTTGGTCCAAAGCCACTGATGGTGCCAGGTCTTATCGCAGCAGGTATTGGACTCTTACTCCTTACCCGCATCACACCCGAGACCTCTTATGCAACACATGTGGTCCCATCACTTCTGATCATGTCCAGCGGTATGGCACTCGTCTTTATCCCGCTCACATCAACCTCACTTCATGGCATCTCAGGCCATGACACCGGTGTGGCAAGTGCGATGGTCAACACATCACAGCAGATTGGTGGTTCGCTCGGAACCGCTCTTCTTAACACAGTTGCTGCAACTGCAACAACTACCTATGCAGCGGCCAATACTCAGCTCGGCCAGGCGCTTATGCCAGCTGCGATGACACATGGCTTCACTGTTGCATTTAAGTTCAGCGCAGCTCTCCTCTTTGTAGGAGCGATCGTCCTCTTCTTCTTTATCAATATCGGTAAGGAAGCAGTCGTTGAGGCCGAAGGCGCAGGAATGCACTAATACTTAAAAGATCAGCAAGAAACCCGCTCACAGATTCTGTGGGCGGGTTTCTTATTGCCAAGATTTCTCTCAGCGAGAGTTCTTACTGGCCGAGATATTTCAAGAGAAGTTCTCGGACCTTGGCAGCATCTGCCTGTCCTGCAGTCTCCTTCATCACCGCACCGATGAGAGCACCTGCAGCTGGTAGATGTCCACCGCGAACCTTCTCTGCTGTATCGGCCTGAGCGGCACAGACCTTCTCAATTGCAACCATGAGAGCGCCATCATCGTTAACAACTTTGATGCCACGTTTTGCAACTACCTCAGAAGGTGTTCCCTCACCGGCAACTACGCCTTCGACAACTTGGCGAGCCAACTTATCGGTCAACTCTCCTGATGCAACAAGGTTAATTAATTCAGCAACGTGGGCAGGTGTGATTGAGAGTTCATCTACTCCGACGCCCTTATCGTTTGCAATACGTGAGATCTCACCGAGCCACCAGGTGCGAGCCTTCGTTGGATCTGCTCCCAAGAGAACTGTCTCTTCAACAATATCGAGCACATCAGCGTTGACCATCGCTGCAAATTCCTTATCAGGAACAGCCCACTGCTCCTTCAATCGCTTTCTGCGAATTGATGGGCGCTCAGGAAGTGATGCTCGCAAGCTCTCAATCCAGGCAGCATCTGGCTTGACTGGAACGAGATCTGGATCTGGGAAGTAGCGATAATCCTCTGCCTGCTCCTTTGAGCGACCAGAGCGAGTAAGGCCAGTGTCTTCTTGGAAGTGGCGAGTCTCTTGCTTGACCTTTCCACCTGTCTCAAGAATCTCAGCATGGCGCAACATCTCACCGCGAATAGCGCGCTCGACTGAACGAAGAGAGTTAACGTTCTTTGTTTCAGAGCGAGTACCGAGAACATCAGAGCCAATGAGCTTGAGTGAGACGTTGGCATCGCAGCGAAGCGAGCCCTGCTCCATCTTCACATCAGAGACACCTAGGCCACGCAAAATGTCACGCAACTCTGCCACATATGCCTTTGCTACCTCCGGCGCATATCTGCCAGTGCCGGGAACAATCTTGGTAACAATCTCGACGAGTGGAATACCAGCTCGGTTGTAATCAAGGAGTGAGTAATCAGCGCCATGGATACGACCGGTTGCACCACCAACATGGAGTGACTTACCGGTGTCCTCTTCCATGTGGACGCGCTCAACCTCAATACGGAACTGCTTTGGACCTTCTTCGGTCTCAATCTCAACATCGACATAACCGTCATAACAGATCGGTTCGTCATATTGTGAAATCTGGAAGTTCTTCGGCATATCTGGGTAGAAGTAATTCTTGCGAGCAAAGCGGCTATATGGAGCAATCTTGCAGTTGAGGGCGAGGCCAATCTTGATCGTCGATTCAATCGCCTTCTCATTAACAACAGGAAGTGCGCCAGGAAGTGCCAAGCAGACCGGGCAGGTCTGGGTATTGGGTTCTGCACCAAATGTTGTAGCACAAGAGCAGAACATCTTTGATTCGGTGTTGAGCTCAACGTGAACTTCTAGACCGAGAACGGGATCGTATTTAGCGACTACCTCATCGTAATTGAGAGCCATTAGCGAGCACCTCCCAACGCTGGTGCCTTAGATATCAAAGCGCCACCCCACTTACTGATGAGCGCTGCTTCAAGAGCGGCACCTGCCTGGTAGAGGCGTTGATCCTGCATCGCAGGCGCCATAATCTGGAATCCCACCGGCAAGTTATCTTCATCGGCTAGCCCTGCAGGAAGTGACATTCCACAGATACCAGCGAGATTGACCGGGATAGTTGCCACATCTCCCAAATACATCGCCATTGGATCATCGACCTTCTCACCGATCTTATATGCGGTAGTTGGCGCAGTCGGTGATACGAGGACATCTGCCTTGGCAAATGCCTTTGCATAATCTTCGATGATTAGCGTGCGAATCTTCTGAGCGCTACCGTAGTAAGCATCGTAGTAACCAGATGAGAGCGCGTAGGTGCCGAGGATGATGCGACGCTTTACCTCACGGCCAAATCCAGCATCTCGAGTTGCTGCCATGACGGCCTCAGCTGATGCTCCCCCTTCATCACCGGTGCGAAGTCCATAACGCATCGCATCAAAGCGTGCGAGGTTTGAAGAACATTCAGATGGAGCGATGAGGTAATAGGCTGCGAGTGCATACTCAAAACTTGGGCAATCTACTTCAACAATCTCTGCGCCAAGAGAGGCAAGGAGATCAAGAGACTCAGTAAAACGTGATTGAACGCCCTTCTGATATCCCTCTCCCTGCAACTGCTTGATAACACCAATCTTCATCCCCTTCACGTTTCCATCCTTAGCCGCAGCAACTACAGCAGGAACTGGTGCGTTAATTGAAGTTGCATCGTGGGCATCATGGCCTGCGATTACCTCATGGAGAAGTGCGGTATCAAGAACTGTGCGACCAAATGGACCTGCTTGATCGAGTGATGATGAGTAAGCAATCAATCCATAACGAGAGACTGCGCCATATGTTGGGCGCACGCCGACAATTCCAGTAAGGGCTGCAGGTTGGCGGATAGATCCACCGGTATCTGAACCAATTGCAAGTGGAGCTTCAAATGAGGCAACTGCTGCCGATGATCCTCCTGATGAACCACCTGGCGTGCGGGAGAGATCCCATGGATTAAAGGTTGGGCCATATCCGCTGTTCTCAGTAGATGAACCCATTGCGAACTCATCCATATTTGTCTTACCTAAAATCACAACGCCTGCATCTTTGAGCTTTGCAACGACAGTTGAGTCGTATGGAGGCTTCCAACCCTGCAAGATCTTTGATCCAGCAGTTGTTGGAACTCCCTTTTGCGCAAGAACATCTTTAAGAGCAAGAGGAATACCTGCAAGTGGTGAGAGGTTCTTTCCAGCAGCGCGATCAGCATCAACTGCAGCTGCCTGCGCAAGCGCGCCCTCCTTATCAACATGGAGGAATGCCTTTACATCACCATCTACCTCGCCGATGCGATCGAGGTGAGATTGGGTAAGTTCAACTGATGAAATCTCTTTCTTGGAGAGAGCATCTGCCATCTCTGTTGCGGTTTTAAAGATCATCACTTACTCCTCTCCCAAAATCTGTGGGACCCGGAAACGCTGATCCTCTTGAGCTGGAGCTCCAGAGAGCGCCTCAGCTGGAGTCAGGCTTGGCTGCACCACATCTGGGCGAGCAATATTCTCAATTGGCTGTGGATGCGAAGTTGCCTTCACGCCATCCAGATTTACCTCTTGAACGCGTGCCACGGCATCGAGAATCATTCCAAATTGAGATGAGAGATTGACGAGTTCTTCCTCGGTCATCTCGATTCGGGCCAACGCCGCCAACTTTGCGACTTCATCGCGAGAGAGTGTGCTCATGTGCCCATCTTAATAAAGGTGGGCAGATAAAGGTAATTAGCTTAAGTTTAAGAGCGAATCTGGCCGTCGCCGGTAACGATCCAGGTCGCAGTCGTCATAGCCTCAAGGCCCATTGGGCCTCGCGCATGAAGTTTCTGATTTGAGATTCCAATCTCTGCGCCAAAACCCATTTGCTCGCCATCGGTGAAGCGCGTAGATGCATTGACCATCACAGCGGCGCAATCTGCCAGTGCGATAAAGCGATCAGCGCTTGCCTTATCTTCGGTAACGATTGCCTCTGTGTGGTTGGTTCCATACTTGGCGATGTGATCTGCTGCCCCATCGACTGAATCCACCACTGCAACATTCATCTCAAGAATTCCATACTCAGTGCACCAATTCTCTGGCGTTGCCAGAGTTGATGGAACGCCGAATTTCTCTGCAACTTTCTGAGAAGTCGCATCGCTATGGAGAACAACGCCTGCATCATGCAAGGCTTTCAGCGCAAGTGGAAGGAAGGTTGGCGCAATCGCCTTATGAACCAGGAGCGTCTCTGCTGCATTACAGACAGATGGGCGATGGGTCTTTGAGTTAAGGAGGATAGGAAGTGCCTTATTGATATCGGCAAATTCATCAACATAGACGTGGCAGACGCCAGCACCAGTCTCAATTGTGGGAACGGTAGCCTCATCAACAACCATACGAATAAGTTGAGCGCTCCCCCGTGGAATAACAAGGTCAACTTTTCCACGAGCGGTAAGGAGCGCTTTAACAGTTGAACGATCATCGGATGGAATTAATTGGAGAACGTCTGGGTCAATTGAGGTCTTTGCAATCGCATCTTTCATCACATTGATCAGAATCTCATTGCTATTGCGAGCAGTCGATGAGCCACGGAGCAGCGCCGCATTTCCTGACATCAAGAGAATCACGGCTGCATCGACTGTGACATTTGGACGCGCTTCATAGACCATGCCGATCACGCCAAATGGAACAGAAATTTGGCGAAGATGAAGTCCATTGGGAAGAGTTGACTCTTTGAGTGTGCGACCGAGCGGATCAGGCATTGATGCAACTTGGCGCGCACCATCTGCCATGCCAGCAATGCGCGCTTCAGTAAGAAGGAGGCGATCTTGCATCTGTGGATGCATATTCTCAGCGCGAGCATTCTCCATATCGATTGCATTTGCTGCGAGAATCTCAGAGGAACGTGACTCAAGAGCCTGCGCAATCGCCTCAAGGAGCGCCTTACGTTCTTGCCCGCTCGCAATAGAGAGTGAGCGCGCAGCGATGCGAGCCTTATCGGCTAAAGCTGCAACAACTGCCACGGAATCCATGACATGAAGTCTACTTGGGGCTACCCTGCAGATGTGTCCACATTTATCAAGGTCCTTCGAAATACAGCAATTACCCTGCTCACCCTCTATCTCGCTCTCTTTGGCCTAACTCGGATAATTCACTATCCAGAGCCGATTGCTGCAATTAGGTTGGGCTTAGCCCCTGCATCGAAGACTCCAGAGTTGATGCCGAGCCACGTGATTGTTGCCGCTCCCTCAACTTTTGCTCCTTGGAAGATGGGAAGTGCTGAGAGTTATAAGAACGTCAACTACAACGGCGAGAAGGTAGCCTTCCAAGATTTCCTCGATACGACACATACCAATGCGCTCCTTGTCATACGCGATGGCAAAATCACACACGAGTACTACAAGGAACCTAAATTTGCCGAAGCCCGCCTCCCCTCCTACTCGGTTGGAAAGGCAATGACCTCACTCGTTGCCGGACAACTCATTGATCAAGGAAAAATCAGTGAGAAAGACACCTTTGTTAAATACTTCCCGGAATATAAGACAGGTGGAGATTTCGACACAATTACTATCCAACAACTTCTCGATATGCAATCAGGTGTTGGGGTCTCAGATAACTACCCTTCAGGTCCATCAGGGTGGGGCGTTGCTATCGCTCAGATGTATGCAAGCACCGATATTCCATGGTTCCTCAAGCACAATCGAAAGATGGATTTTAAGCCCGGAACAGAATCAATCTATCGAAGTGTAGACACCCAGATGGTGGGCATGATTATCCAGAAAGTCACAGGTGAATCTGTCTCTGACTACTTCACCACAAATATCTGGCAGTCAGTTGGCGCAGACTTTGATGCAACATGGAACGTTGACAAAGTCGGTGGATATGAGAAGACCTTCTGCTGCTTTAACGCTGTAGCGCGTGACTATGCCCGTATTGGTCAACTTGTTCTCAATCAGGGAGTTGTCCCTGAGACTAAGCGCCAAGTGATCTCTTCATCATGGATGAAGCGGATTACTACACCGGCTACTCGCCTCGATTATGGATGGGGCTATGGCGCATTCTTCTGGCATCCATATCCGGGGGTCTCACTGATGCTCGGTCTCCATGGTCAATTTGTCTATATCGATATTCCGAATAAGACGGTAATTGTGAAGCTCTCTGATGAGCCAACTGACTCAGATAATCTCTCACCGATGGTGGCAGCAGTTCTGAAGCAGGTTTCAGAGAGAACTACCTCGTAGTTGTTCTCTTAAGAATAAATCTATCTACCGTTGTTGTAAGCGATGGATAGACATTTAGCGTTGGCACAAAGCTTGCTTTAATTGTCTGAGAAGCAGAGAGTGCTGGCTTAAATGAGCAAGAGACGGTGATCGGCGCGCTGCCAGAGGCGGCCCTAGCTTGGCACCCAGGAATACGCTTATCTGCAATAAAGAAGGAGACCCTTCCCGCGACTGTGACATCGACTGAGATGGTTACGTTCGCACCTTTTCGAATTGTCGCTGGTACGGCCAGAGTCAGCGTCACGGCAAAGGTTGAGTTGTTGGTTATCGTTCGAGTCGTAATGGGAGCCATCTCGTTTCCAGCTTGATCGACAATGCGACCCCTGGCATCACCTGCTAATGGACTGTAGGTGAAGTTAACTGTTGAACCCGTAGGAATTGCACGAGATAAGTTCAAAGTCGCAGTATTTGCTGAAAATGTCACAGATGTAACTGATATAGCACTGCCACTATCAGAGATGGTGTAAATACCATTAAGGGCCATGGAATTGGTGAGAGTCTCGCTGCCTGTGATTACAACGGTATTTCCACCTGACCCAACAGCAATTGAAGTCGCGGTGGGGGCAGTGTTATCAACGCGAATCGTTCCAACAATTGCTGTTGATAGGTTATTAAAACTGTCTGCTGCATAAAGGTTATAAAGTCCATCGCTCAAACTTGAGAGAGTTATAACGGTATTTGTATTCACGGTTGAAATTGAGACGGAGTTCTTATTTGAGCTACTTGCAGCTGTAATGCTTGCAACATTAGAAACAGTCACAGATTGGTTAACGAGGTAGACGGTACCAATCTCATTTGATCTCACGGTGATTGTGTCGCCATTCTTACCTAAGGTGCGAGAATCAATACGGGAAACAGTGGGAGCAGTGTTATCAGCAAGGGGCGTCACCGCCGCATTGATTGAAATAAGTAACTTAAATGATGTAGGCGCAGGACAAGAACCCCAAGGTGAGCCCTGCGAACAAAAGGTCCAATCCGGGTGTGTTCCAGAATTGAGTCCGTATGCAACTTCTGCCGTGTAACCGTTTGAGTAACCAGAGTTGTTCCAAACAAAGACCGGTTTAGAGTTGGTGAGGTCGTGTACTTGAAATGAGGCATAGCTGCCTCCCCCGTTGTGAGTATCACCAAAGTCATACGAATTTGAACTACCAGGTGGAGTTAATGAAGAGGGTCCCCAACTGTAATCCCATGGCCAGATCTCGAGGCGGCCACTAGTTCCTATAGCTTTCGTCACGGCGGTGTTATTTGAAAAGACATTCATGTCCGAGACATTTGCCTGCACAATCCATTGCTGCCCAGTATTGACAGAAGGAATAGCAATTCCTGAAATTGATGGGGCTGTTGTGTCGGCACTTGATCCCGCAGCTCCTGCAGATGGCCAGGTGTAAAAATCGGTTTCTGCATATGTAGCGGAGCTAGAGATTGTTGTCTCTAAGCGATATCTCACTCGCGTGAAGCTCGCACTGGAATATGTATTAGCAGCTTGGCTACCAAGACTTGCTAATCCGAAGCCTGAATCATAAGCAACATTCCCTAACGAGTTTCGTCTAAGTTGGCTCGTAGAGTAGATGGTGGCCCACGGATATCCATACATGCCAGTGCCCGCTGTTGTATTTGCAGCAACTCGAACATAGGTCGCAACCTGGCTCAACCCAACAATGTCGAAGCTAGTAGCAGAGCTACTTGTCGTGGTGGCAAGGGTCCATGTTCCAGAAGTTCCAGAGGTCGAATACTCAACGCGGTAACCAGTAACACCTGTATCGACATCGGTAGGGGCTGACCATCCCACGCGAATTCCACCAGCGATAGCTGTTGCACTGACGCTTAGTGGAGCAGATGCATATCCCCCAAATGCAAGTGCTGAAGGCGCGATGGGTGAGAGGAGGCCTGCGAATACAGCCGCAACCAAGAGGCCAAGACGTATGCGCATTGGTCTAATTTACTAAAGGAGGACTAAATCGTCACGGTGCACGAGCTCACGCTCATACTCAGCACCGAGTGCTGCCGCTAATTCTTTTGTGGAACGACCGAGCATCTGAGGGATTTCACCTGAATCAAAGGCTACAAGTCCACGAGCAATCACCTTGCCTGCATTATCGGCTAACTCCACCGTGTCACCAGCTGAGAATTCTCCTTCAACAGCTGTCACACCCGCAGGAAGAAGAGAAGTTCCCTTCTCCAAAATTGCTGTCACAGCGCCTTGATCGAGAATCAATCTTCCGCGAGCAGAAGATGCATGAGCCAACCAGAGTAAGCGTGAATTAGCCTTTGATGACTGGGCGCGGAAGATAGTTCCCACTTCACTACCTGCAAGTGCTTGGGTTGATTGGGCGAGAGAAGTCAGAAGCATTGGCGTACCCGCAGATGTTGCAATGCGTGCAGCTTCAATCTTGGTGACCATTCCACCACTTCCAACACCAGCAGAGCCTGCTCCCCCAACTTCAACAGCGTCGATCTCAGCAAAGTTCTTCACCTCATGAATTGCCTTAGCGCCTGCCTGCGATGGATGTGCATCATAGAGAGCGTCAACGTCAGAGATAAGAACGAGAAGGTCTGCCTGAACTAGAAGGGAAACGAGGGCTGCTAAGCGATCGTTATCACCGAATCGAATCTCTGCTGTGCCGACAGAGTCATTCTCGTTGATGATTGGAATGACTCCAAGTGCAAGTAGGCGTGAGAGAGTCTGTTGCGCTGTGTTGTAATGAGAACGGCGGACCACATCTTCTGTGGTGAGCAGCACTTGCGAAGAGACAATCGAATGCGCGCTAAAGAGCTCGTTATACTTAGCTATCAGAAGTCCTTGCCCCACAGAGGCAGCTGCCTGCTGGGTTGGAAGATCCTTTGGACGAGTAGTCAGCTTCAGCGGTGCAAGACCTGCTGCAATTGCACCGGATGAGACGATTAATACTTCAGCTCCGCGTGCTCGTAGCGATGTTGCTAAATCAACGATCTTTCCAACGGCTGCTGGGTCAAGTGCCGAACCAGCAGAGCCTGTGAGCGAAGAGGAACCGACCTTGAGGACGATGCGCTTGGCTTCAGTTACTGCCGTGCGGTTCATTACTCTTCCTCGCTCTCTTTCACTACAACATCTTCAATGCGAGGTGTGTGAGGGTCTGCGACCTTGTACTCCCACTGCTCTGCTATCTCTTCATCAGAGAGAATATCTTTCTCGCGCTCAGGAGCGTTCCATGTTCCCTCAAGTCGTGAATCTTCGCCGCGGCGATGTAAGAATCCTGCAAGTTGTTCAGCGCCGGCCTCAATTGTTGGCTCCCAATCGAAGACAACTTCATTGACACCAGAGCCAATGCGAACCTCAGAGCCTGCAACAGCACCTGCCTTATAGAGCGCCTTCTCAACACCGAGTTGTGCCAAGCGATCTGCGAGATA
>JBEEOC010000039.1:0-4328 GCA_041191845.1 Actinomycetota bacterium
ATGCCGGCGCTCTCCACCTTGCCGGATCTCTTGAACAGCCCACACTCATTACTCCCCATGCTGGAGAGCTCTCACACCTTCTTGAATCACGTGGAGTAATTGTGAGCGCAGAGGCAATCGAGGCAGCACCACGTGAATGGGCGCAACGCGCATCAGAACTCCTTGCAGTAACAGTTCTCCTTAAGGGATCGCAGACTTTCGTTGCTCGAGATAGTTATGTCATCGCACTCCCAATCGCCACACCATGGCTTGCCACTGCAGGTAGCGGTGATGTCCTTGCTGGAATCATTGGTGCGCTCGTTGCAACTAATTACATCGAGATTCTCAACGATGGCAATCGCCTAGCAGATGTGGCAGCCTCTGGTGCATTTATCCACAATCGCGCAGCTCTCCTTGCATCAGATGGCGGACCCCTCAACGCGACCTCCCTCATCAGCGCAATACCTGAAGCGATAGCTCAAATACTTAAATAGGGAGGGCATACCCTCCAGTAAGTTCACGGTATCTTCACAAGAGACTAACTTCTGACTATTTACTCGACTTTCTCTAATACCGTCTGAGGTATGGAAAATAACGAGAATGAAAAGTTAAGAGTCCTCCTCCTCGATTGCGATCGATTTGAATTAGCAACGCTTGCAGATTCACTACGCCTCCAAGGGTTAGATGTTGTTGGGCAGGCATTTGATAAAGAGAGTGCGATTGCACTCTTCAAAGCAGTCTCACCTGATTCAATCCTGATCAACTTCCAAGGGTGTGATGAGCCATGTATTGAACTTCTCGATGAGATGCGAGCTCAACAAGCACATTTAGGGATTGTTCTTCTCACCGATTCACCAGATCTGCGCCTCTACGGAATCCGTCAAGAGAGCCTTCCCCAAAGAACGCAGCTGATTGAGAAATCTGCCTTAACAGATCTCCATCAACTACGTAGTGCGGTGGAGCTCTCCATCCAGACCACCTCCAAGACGGGATGGATTGCAAATCAATGGAGCGCAGCTTTGAGTTCACTTACCGATATTCAGGTTGAGACACTTCGCCTTCTGGCGCAAGGGTTGAGTAACTCTGATATCGGAAAAGTTCGCTTCGTCAGCGAGAAATCTGTGGAACAGACCATTACTCGTATCGCTCAACATCTCAATGTCGTCCATGAGAAGGGGCGCAATATGAGAGTCATTCTCGCCACCGAGTACTTTAAATGGATTGGCACCCCGAGAGAGCATGTAATCAAAGCGAGTTAAATGAGAGGTCAGCTAAAGGATAGGTAGGCATAGAGGGAAGAGGGTTGCTTACTGCGAGCGAGCAACCCTCTCTCATCTGGCTAGGGTAAAGTTCCCGCTATGAGCGGCGAACTATCACTTGCAGATATCCGTGCGCGGTGGAATGAGGTGCTCGATCAATTAGAGCGCTCCAATCGCATCGCCTGGATGGCATTCTTTGACGGTCGCCTCGACTCATTTGATAATGGTCGCCTCACCTTAGATTTCTCAGATCCTGCAAAGCTTTCGATGGGCCATGACTACCGTGAAGCTCGCCAGCGAATGGCTCCCCAACTTCAAGGGATAATCCAAGATATCTTCGGCATATCTGTTGTGATTATTGAGAAGTAGGTGCCATGAAGAGAGCGATAGCAATTTTCTCCACCTTTGTGGCACTCTCACTTGCCATCCCGGCAGCGCCATCATCTGCCTCCCCCACATCAACATCTCCCATGGAGTCACTACTCACAATGAGTGGACCTGGAAATAGAATTCATGGCGCAGATATCAGTAGGTGGCAGCATCCGGATGATAAGCCGATCAACTTTAAGAAGATGCATGCCGCCGGCCTTCGCTTCTTGATGATCAAAGCCTCTGACTCAAGACAAGATGCGGATCGCCTTGCAGTTAAATGGGTATCGCAAGATCGCGCTGGCGCTCAGGCGGCAGGTATCTATACCGGTTTCTATCACTACGCAGTTCTCCCTGATGTCTCAACAGATGCTGCAATTATTAAAGATGCCAAGGTGCAGGCGCAGAAGGCAATCTGGCGCCTTGCTTCAATGGGCGGATATAACGAGATGGATCTTCCCTATGCCCTCGACTTGGAGAATAATTGCATCCGTTATAGCTCCAATAAATCTTGCGCCAAGCGAGCAAGTAAGGGCGCAGTAACTCTCTGGGCGAAGACCTTCCTTGCAACACTTGAGGCTCGCACATCTCGCACCCCCATCTTCTATTCTTACCCGCACTTCCTTGAGAGCGCGATGAAGCGAGATAAAGAACTCACTCGATATCCGCTCTGGCTTGCTCAATATGCAATTGACCCTGCAATCCCAACTGCGCAGCCAGGGCTTAAGAATGTGGGATGTTTTGTTCACTCGTGGACCACCGCTTCCTGCAGGTCGCAATGGGTCGTGTGGCAATACACCTCATGTGGCATTGCTCCAAAATATGGAGTTCCTGGAAATCGCCTTGATCTCAATGTCTTCCGCGGAGATAGAGATGCCTTTATGGCACTTGCCACTGGAACGTGGATTCCGGAAGTTGAAGATCTGATGCCTCATAACGAGACCACAACGATGATCATTGATTATCTCAGTGCCTCAACAACCGATAAGAATGTAACTTTCTCACTACAAGTACTTCGCCCGGATAACTCGCCAGTTGTGACAGGTGATGTGAAATTTGTTTCGGGAAGAAACCCCATCCAATTGAAATTCACTCAATCAGTTGTGCGCCTCACCAGTGGTCAATGGAAGGTATCGCTCAAGACTGATATGGCTGGCACATGGAATGGTGAGATTCGCTTTACCGATCCCTCTGGCACTCACGCCGATGTTGAGCAAAAGGTGACATTTATATTGGAACAAGGTGTGGAGCCGGTACCAAGCCCAACTCCGAAGCCAACACCTAAGCCAAAGCCATCAAACACCAATGGCTGTAAGAACCAGATAAAGAATTAAGCGTTGATCAGCGCTTCGAGCGCTTCCACTTCAGCTGCAACCTGAGCTTTATATTCTGCAACTGAAGCCTTCTTCTCTTTCGCTCCCCAGCCAAGCACAGGTGCAATCAGGGCTGCGATATCGTCTGCAAGATCGATACCTGCTTGTGGTGCTTCAAAGGCCAATCGCGTACGACGAGAAATCACATCATCGACAGACATGGCACCCTCATGGGATGCGGCATAGACAATCTCTGCCTTCAAATATGGAAGACCTTCAGCCAATGGCTTCGCCAACTTCTTATCTTTAACAATCAACTCAAGAACCTCGCTGATAAGTGATCCATAACGATTGAGAAGATGGATTACCGCCTTCTCTTCAATACCGTATTGCGCTGCAATTTGTGCGCTCTGCTGAACAAGCGCGTAATAACCATCTGCGCCAACTAATGGCAGCTTCTCAGTGCAGGAGCTGTTGACGATGCGGCGAAGGTCGGTTACTGCCATATCGATAGCATCCTTACCCATCACGCGATAGGTGGTGTATTTACCGCCTGCGATACTGACAAAACCAGGTGCGCTGCGATCTGTTGTGTGCTCGCGAGAGAGCTTCGTTGTGGCAGATCCCTTTGTATTGGCAACAAGTGGTCGCAAGCCTGCATAGACGCCGATAATCTCTTCCCGCTTAAGCTGTGGCTCAAGGACCTTATTTGCCTGATCCAGGATGTATTGAACATCTTCGGTTGTGGCATATGGGTGGGCGCGATCGCCATCGTATGGAGTATCGGTTGTTCCTACAATCCACTTATCCCCCCAAGGAATAAGGAAGAGCACAGATACTGCTGTCTTGAGAATGATTCCTGTGTTGGATTTGATTGCGCTTCCAGGAACAACGATATGAACGCCCTTAGACATCGTTACACCATAGCCAGCTTTGAGGCCAAAGCGCTCATGCATCTCATCGCTCCAGATACCAGCACACATCACCACGGTCTTTGATGAAACCTTAATCTTCTTTCCAGTGACAGTGTCTGTGACAGTCGCGCCAATGACTTTTTTGCCATCTTTGATCAACTGATCAACTTCAACTCGAGTTGCAATCGTTGCGCCATGTCGGAGCGCTGTGCGAATGATGGTCATAGTGTGGCGGGCATCATCAACCTGTGCGTCGTAATACTTCACCGCGCCTGTCACGATATCTTGGCGAAGTGATGGTGCAATCTCGGCAATTTTCTTTGCAGACATGTGCTTGTGCCATGGAAGTGCGCGTTGGAAGCCGCGAAGAACATCATAGAGAGCAAGGCCCGCACCGACATAGGTGCGATCCTTCAACTTCTCATGGAGTGGATAAAGGAAACCAACTGGCTTAACCAAGTGCGGGCTTAAGGATGAGACCATCAACTCGCGCT
>JBEEOC010000040.1:0-8490 GCA_041191845.1 Actinomycetota bacterium
CCCGTTGTTAGTGCGGGGTGGGCCTAGATGGACTTGAACCATCGACCTCTTCCTTATCAGGGAAGCGCTCTAACCGGGCTGAGCTATAGGCCCGCAGATAAACTTTCGTTCATTTGCAGAATGCGTAGATTACTTGATTTTCACCAAGTAGCCAAAACGCCCCAATTCCATTTCTGGATTGGGCCTATTGCTACAGGCGCAGACAGTACTACTTTTCTTCCGAAATCTCATCTTCCCGGCTGCGGGTGACGGTCAAGAGGGTGGCGCCTTCATCGAGATTGACGAGGCGAACGCCCATTGAGTCACGGCCGGTCTGGCGGATCTCAGAAGCTTGGGTGCGCATCACAGTTCCTGCGCTGGTGATGGCGAGAATCTCATCGCTATCTACCAATACCAGGGCAGAGACGAGAGAGCCGCGTGAGCCCTCATCGATCTTCGCCGCCTTAATTCCAATACCACCACGTCCCTGGAGGCGATACTCCTCGATCGGAGTCTTCTTTCCATAGCCACCGTCTGTTGCGGTGAAGACAAATGAATTTTCGCCATCGACTCGTGACATGGTCAGGAGTTCATCGCCTTCGCGGAACTTCATACCGATCACGCCTGATGTGGAGCGCCCCATGGAGCGAAGTGATTCATCGTCACAGACAAAGCGAACAGACATCGCCTTCTTTGAGACGAGGAGAATCTCATCACCATCGGCAGCAAGCGTTGCTGAGACAACTTCATCACCAGGTTTTAGATTGATTGCGATAAGGCCACCGGTGCGCGGTGAATCGTATTCAACGAGAGGGGTCTTCTTAATCAGACCTCCCTTTGTCGCAAGAATCAAGAATGGTGCTGCGTTGTAATCCTTAAAGGAGAGAACTTGTGCGATTGTCTCTTCCGGTTTGAAGGCCAGGAGGTTTGCAACGTGCTGACCGCGAGCATCACGACCTGCATCAGGAAGTTCGTGAACCTTTGCGCGATAAACGCGACCTTGGTTGGTGAAGAAAAGTAACCAGTCGTGGGTTGAGGCAACAAAGAAGTGATCGACAACATCATCCTGCTTAAGTGATGCCCCCTTCACGCCACGGCCACCGCGACGTTGTGACTTATAGAGATCTGCCGCAGTGCGCTTGGAGTAGCCACCTCGGGTGATTGTCACAACAACGTCAGAATCTGGAATGAGATCTTCTGCTGAGAAATCACCTTCAGATGCAACAAGTTGAGTGCGGCGATCATCGCCATACTTTGCAACCAATTCTGAGAGCTCTGTCTTCACAATTTCACGCTGCTTAGCCTCAGATGCCAAGATCGCATTGAGCTCAATAATGTCGGCCATTAAGCCTTCATATTCATCATTAATCTTCTGGCGCTCAAGGGCTGCAATACGGCGCAGCTGCATATCCAAGATTGCATTTGCTTGAACTTCATCAACATCAAGGAGCTTCATCAAACCGGTGCGAGCTTCCTCCGGTGTCTTAGAGGCGCGGATAAGAGCGATTACCGCATCGAGGGCATCAAGTGCCTTGAGGTAGCCCTTCAAGATATGAGCGCGCTTCTCCTTCTCAACAAGTCGGAACTTGGTGCGACGGACGATAACTTCAATCTGATGTTCGATGTAGTACTTGATGAACTCATCGAGGCGAAGTGTGCGAGGAACGCCATCGACAAGTGCCAACATATTGGCACCGAATGTGTCCTGAAGTTGAGTCTGCTTATAAAGGTTATTGAGCACAACCTTCGGAATAGCAGAGGTCTGCAAGACAATGACAAGGCGTTGACCTAGACGCTCATTACCTTCATCGCGCACATCGGCGATTCCCTTGATCTTGCCATCTTTCACAAGCTCAGCGATCTTTAGCGCCAAGTTATCTGGGTTTACTTGGTATGGAAGCTCTGTCACAACAAGGCAGGTGCGCTTATTGATCTCTTCCACATTCACAACTGCACGCATCGTGATTGAGCCGCGGCCGGTGCGATAGGCATCTTCAATTCCACCGCGACCGACAATGAGAGCCTTCGTTGGGAAATCTGGACCCTTCACAACTGTGAGCAGATGTGAAAGGAGCTCATCCGTTGGTTGATCTGGATGTTCAAGGGTGTAGATAACTGCTTCGCCGATTTCACGTAGGTTATGTGGCGGAATATTGGTCGCCATACCCACAGCAATACCGGCAGAGCCGTTGACGAGAAGATTCGGAAAGCGAGATGGCAATACATCTGGCTCTTGTGAGCGGCCATCGTAGTTAGGTGAGAAGTCGACGGTATCTTCATCGATATCGCGCATCATCTCCATCGCAAGTGGAGCAAGGCGGGCCTCGGTATAACGCATCGCAGCAGCGGGATCGTTACCTGGTGAACCGAAGTTACCGTTGCCATCTACCAATGGGTAGCGAAGAGACCATGGCTGAGCCAAGCGAACGACAGAGTCATAGATAGCTGTATCGCCATGTGGGTGGTAATTACCCATCACATCACCGACGATACGAGAGGACTTGTAGTAACCCTTATCTGGGCGATATCCGGCATCGAACATCGCATAGAGAACGCGGCGATGAACTGGCTTTAAACCATCGCGCACATCAGGAAGTGCTCGTCCCACAATAACTGACATCGCATAGTCGAGGTAGCTTCGCGCCATCTCCACTTGGAGGTCAACAGTCTCAACGCGGTCATAAGTTGCTCCGCTTGAGTCAGGTGCAGTTATCTTCTCATCGCTCATTAGATATCCAAGAACCTAACATCCTTAGCGTTGCGCTGAATAAATGCGCGACGCTGTTCAACATCTTCACCCATCAAGACTGAGAAGAGATCATCGGCTGCTGCTGCATCTTCCAATGTGACTTGGATGAGAACGCGGTGATCTGGATCCATCGTTGTATCCCACAACTCTTTCGCTGGCATCTCACCAAGACCCTTAAAGCGCTGAATACCATCATCCTTTGGAAGGCGCTTTCCAGCATCAATTCCATCTTTAATCATCGCATCGCGTTCGCGATCGCTAAATGCGTATTGCACCTCATCCTTACCAGCCCACTTCAACTTATAGAGAGGTGGCTGAGCGAGATAGACAAAACCATTCTCAAGGAGCGGACGCATAAAGCGGAAGAGGAGAGTCAGTAGGAGGGTGCGGATATGTTGACCGTCAACGTCAGCATCTGCCATCAAGATAATCTTGTGATAGCGAAGCTTCTCAATATCAAAGTCATCATGAACACCAGTACCGAGGGCAGTAATAAGCGCTTGGACCTCATTGTTCTGCAATACGCGATCAATACGCGCCTTCTCCACATTAAGAATCTTTCCGCGGATTGGAAGCACAGCTTGATTACGTGAATCACGACCACCCTTGGTCGAACCACCTGCTGAATCTCCCTCAACGATATAGAGCTCGCACTTTGCTGGATCTGTCCACTGGCAATCAGCGAGCTTTCCTGGCATGCCGCGGCCTTCGAGCAGACCCTTGCGATTACGCGCTAAATCACGTGCTTTTCGAGCTGCCACACGTGCAGAAGCTGCATCAATCGACTTACGAATAATATCTTTACCCTCTTGTGGGTTCTGTTCAAACCAAGCGGTGAGTTGTTCATTAACAATCTTCTGTGTGAAAGATTTCGCCTCAGTGTTACCAAGCTTTGTCTTTGTCTGTCCTTCAAATTGAGGTTCACCTAATTTGATAGAGACGATTGCAGTCAGACCTTCGCGGACATCATCACCGGTGAGGCGATCTTCCTTCTTGCGAATCAAGCCTTGCTCTTCGGCAAACTTATTCACTACAGAGGTGAGCGCTGTGCGGAAACCTTCTTCATGGGTTCCACCTTCGTGGGTGTGGATGGTATTTGCAAAGGTATAGACAGATTCAGAGAAACCTTGGTTCCACTGCATCGAAACTTCAAGCGAGAGGCGCGCCTTTGTATCTTCTGCCTCAATGGCAATTACTGACTTATGGAGCTCGCCACGAGTCGAGTTGAGGTGCTTTACAAAGTCGGTAATTCCACCGGCATATTGATAGCGAACAGATAACTGCTCACCCTTCTCATCCACATGTCCTTCGCGAAGATCGGTAAGAGACAAGATAAGTCCCTTATTGAGAAATGCCATTTCACGGAATCGAGTAGAGAGAACCTCGAAGGAGAAATCAACGGTTTCAAAGATTTCAGGTGATGGCCAGAATTGAATTGTTGTTCCGGTCTCAGTAGTTGCCTCACCCTTCTTCACTGGAGCAGTTGGCACACCGAGTTTGTATTCCTGGGTCCAGATAAATCCATCGCGCTTGACCATCGCTGAGAGATCAGTTGAGAGCGCATTCACTACAGATGAACCAACACCATGGAGTCCACCAGAGACGGAGTAACCACCATCTCCAAACTTTCCACCTGCATGCAAAACTGTGAGAACAACTTCAAGAGCTGGCTTCTTCTCAACTGGGTGGATATCGACTGGAATTCCACGACCGTTATCGACAACGCGAAGTGATCCATCCTTCATTAAAGTCACTTGGATCTCTGTGCAGTAGCCAGCGAGAGCTTCATCGACTGCGTTATCGACGATCTCATAGACGAGGTGGTGGAGGCCACGCTCACCGGTAGATCCGATATACATACCTGGCCGCTTGCGGACCGCCTCAAGGCCCTCGAGGACGGTGATGGAAGAGGCGTCGTAGCCCTGCTTCTTCTCGCTCATCGAGCCTCCATTGGCTATATCGAAAAGGCCTCAAATGGCCTCATATGCCCGATTAGCTCGGGCCAGGCAATTATCCTAGTGGTAAATCAGATCTGTAAATACCGCTAAAAGCCTTGGGTGGCAGAAATTGGGAAGTTTGAGCCCGCTTCCTAAGGTTCCCTGTGGGGTGGGGCGAATTACCACGCTCAAATACCCTTCCCCACCATTCTTCGATCCATTCTCAGCAAAGTCTCAGGGTTGGGGGCCACCATTGAGCCATGAGCACACCCGCAGCAAACCGAATCCTCGTCGTCGATGATGAATCAAGTATCAGCGATCTCATCGCAACATCGTTGAAGTTTGTGGGATTCGATGTCCGCACCGCAGCAAGTGGATCACAAGCTCTCACCATCGCTGAAGAGTTTAAACCTCACGCAATGATTCTCGATGTCATGTTGCCTGACCTTGATGGCTTTGAAGTCTGTCGACAGATTCGCAATGAAGGCCATCAGATTGGCGTTCTCTTCCTTACTGCAAAAGATGAGATGAAAGATAAGGTCCAAGGTCTCACAATCGGTGGCGATGATTACATGACCAAGCCATTTAGTTTGGAAGAGTTAGTCGCTCGCCTTCGCGCACTCCTTCGTCGCATCGGCGTTGTGGAGCAACCAATCGATGATGAGAAGATTTCATTTGCCGATCTTGAACTTGATGAGGCAACACATGAGGTACGCAGAGCTGGCAATCTCATTGAGCTCTCCCCCACAGAGTTCACTCTTCTGCGATATCTCATGATTAACGCAGATCGCGTCGTGTCAAAGGCTCAAATTCTCGATCACGTCTGGGATTACGACTTTGGTGGCGATGCTGGAATTGTTGAAACTTACATCTCCTATCTTCGCAAAAAGATAGATATCTACGAACCCGCACTTATTCACACTGTGCGCGGAGTTGGATATCGACTACGTATTGCACCAACAAAGTAGCCGGTAAATAGATGAAGAGCCCCCTTCGCACCTGGTCACTACGAAGCCGACTCACCCTCGGCGTTGTATTGCTGACTGCTGCAGGTTTTATCCTCTCAAGCCTTGTTGCAAAACATGCCCTTGAGGATTACCTCATTGGACAGGTAGATCGCCAACTTCTCACTCTCTCTGAGACAACCCTGCCTCGAGTTGCTCAATCGGGAATTGCAGAAGATCAAGATGATTACTTTGGTCGTCATGATGATCGACGTGAACGAGATGGCGTTCCACGTCCAGGTACACCTCTTTCTCGCATTCCAACAACGTTCTCGGTCACAGTTCTCGATGCAAATGGCCTCGTCACAGGAAACCTCGGTGGTGACCTCAACTCAGCGAGAATCGCTGATTATTTGGATGGTTTCGACCTATCGGAGGTTGCCGAACATCAAGGCGAGGCCTTTACCGTAGATGGTGAAGGTGAGCGCTTCCGTGCAATTGCAGTTCCACTTCCAAATAACGCAGGCTCTATCGTTGCCGCTCAATCACTCGGTGATCTCAATAGAACTGTTGGCCGACTTGGTTTTCTCTTCCTATTAATCGGAGCATCCCTGCTTGCACTCGTTGCAATTGCATCACGTATTGTGATCAAGATTGGTATGAAGCCACTTGAGGATGTTGAGGTCACTGCAGAGCAGATTGCGGCAGGAGATCTCTCTGCTCGCATGCCAGATGCCAACCCGCATACTGAAGTAGGAAGGCTTGTCACATCCCTTAACTCCATGCTTGGGCGCATCGAGCAATCTTTTGATGCGCGAACTGAGTCCGAGAATAAACTTCGTAGATTCGTGGCAGATGCCTCACACGAGCTCCGCACACCACTCACCGCAATACGTGGTTTCTCTGAGCTCTATCGCCAAGGGGCTGTCACAGGCGAAGAACCAACTCGTGAACTACTAGGTCGCATTGAAGGTGAGTCAAAGAGAATGGGTTCCCTCGTCGAGGACCTACTCCTACTTGCCCGCCTTGACCAAGCACGTGAGATGGAGGCAAAACCTGTCGATCTCACTGAAGTTGTTGACTCTGCTGTTGCATCAGCACGCGCTGCCGGACCTAACCATCCCGTTTCATTTACAAAATCAAGTGAGGAACTTTTCGCACTTGGCGATGAAGCCCGCATCCATCAAGTTGTGGCAAATCTCCTTGCAAATGCTCGTGCACACACACCTGCAGGCACAAAGATTGATGTCTCTATCACTCGCGATACTGATGGAATTCGTATCTCTGTTGTAGATAATGGACCAGGGCTTAGTGAGGAAGATCAGAAGAAGATCTTTGAACGCTTCTACCGAGCAGATCCATCACGTGTTCGCGTTGATGGTGAGGGCAGCGGCTTAGGGCTCTCTATCGTCGATGCCGTGATGAAGGGCCATGGGGGCTCTGTGACAGTGACTTCAGAGCTAGGAAAGGGCTCGACCTTTACCTTGTTCTTTCCAGTTGATAACTAATCTGATCTCACACGAGAGAGATTAGTTTGTTGGCCCTAAAGACTCCATCGCCTTAAGAGTTGCAATTCGCTCTTCAATCGGTGGGTGGGTGGCAAACATCTTAGATACGGATCTTCCATCGAGTGGTGATTCGATCCAGATATGGGCAACAGCATTAGATTGCTGGCGGACAACTGTGGAGTCGGCTGCGAGAACTTCAAGTGCTTTACGAAGACCAGCTGGGTTTCGTGTGAATTGAACAGCTGTCGCATCAGCCAGTGACTCGCGCTTGCGTGATATCGCAGATTTAAGGAGCATCGCAGCAAGTGGCGCCAGAATTAGAATTGCGAGCGAGACAATAAGTGCGATGGGGTTTGAATTGCCATCTCTGCGATCTCTTCCGCCACCAAACCACATCATTCTTGTGAGGAAGTCAGAGAGAATGGCAATTGCGCCAGCTGTTGTTGCAGCAACTGCAGAGACGAGGGTGTCACGGTTGGCAACGTGGCTTAACTCATGAGCGATAACGCCCTGAAGTTCATCACGATCCATAATTTCAAGGATTCGAGTTGTGAATGCAATGAGGGCATGTTCTGGATCGCGTCCAGTTGCAAAGGCGTTGGGAGCTGAATCTTCAACGATGGCAACCTTTGGCATCGGTAGCCCTGATGCAATCACAACCTCTTCAATCACATTAAAGAGCTCTGGTGCATCATCTCGTGTGATGACCTTTGCGCCAGTCATGGTGAGAACTAACTTATCTGAGCCGTAATAAGAGCCCCAGACACCAACGAGAGCGATACCGACAGCGAGCGGAACGACAAATGTTGTTGTTCCGGCACCGAAGTAGGTCAGCGCTGCATAGGCAACAAGCCATGTGAGCAGACCCATCGATGCTAAGAGAAAGTATGTCTTTCCCTTATTCGCCGATTGCAGGTCGCGAAAGTTGGTGCTGCTAGCCATGAATTAGAACTTAACGTTAGGGACGTCGCGATCTGCGGGATTTTCAACCTCATAGAAGGCGCGGGCGCTCACCTTTGCAAAACCAGCAAAGAAACTTGTTGGGATAGTTGCAACCGCTTGATTGAGCGAGCGCACATTGTCGTTATAGAACTGGCGTGAGAATGCGACTTTATTCTCAGTAGTTGAAAGCTCTTCCTGAAGTGAGAGGAAGTTTGCTGATGCCTTGAGATCTGGATATGCCTCAGCAACTGCAAGGAGTCCACGGAGCGCATTGGTAAGCGCGCCATCTGCTGCTGCTACTTCACCAACAGTTGATGCTGTTGTTGATTTTGCGCGAGCCTCCACAACTGCATCGAAGGTTGATTGCTCATGCTTTGCATAGCCCTTCACAGTCTCAACGAGATTAGGGATGAGATCTGCGCGGCGCTTGA
>JBEEOC010000041.1:0-4160 GCA_041191845.1 Actinomycetota bacterium
AGCATTACGGCGACAAAGCCGAATAGCGCTAGCCAGGCATACGTGGATACATTCATGAGTACTCCTTGTGTAGGGCTCTTAAGAGCGTTTACACAAGGTCTCCACCGTCGAAATCTTCGACCTAGGCACCGGTTGCTCTCGCAACGTATTGACGACACCTAGTCTTGCAACGAACGCTCCTTGAAGCGCTCAGATGCTAGTGGGTACTCCCCTTGATGGGGGAATAATCCAAGATGGCAGGCGCCTTGGCAAGCCAGAGCTATGCCTGCATACCTGCGGGTTCTCTGTGAATCGCCTAAAGTGGACCACCATGAGCGCCTTTCCAGCAGATTCCTTTAAGGACCTGACTGAGGCGAACGCCGAATATGTAAAGAGCTTCAAATATTCAGAGCTGACCGGCGTAGCTCAGCGAGGCCTAGCCATCGTCACCTGCATGGACTCCCGCATCAATCCATTATCAGTAATCGGTATGCGCTCAGGCGATGCCAAGATCTTGCGCAATGCCGGCGCTCGCGTCACAGAGGATGTCCTTCGAACCCTTGTCCTGGCCACCTATCTCTTAGGCGTTAAGCGCATCTTGATCATGCCTCACACCGATTGTCGTATGGCGGAGAACTCAGAGGAAGAGATTCACGCAACTATTGATGAGCAATTTGGCGTGAACACCTCCTCATTGGAATTTCGTACGACTAATGATCAGTTAGGTGCGCTTGCAACCGATGTTAATCGAGTCCGCTCCTACCCACTCCTCAATAAAGGAGTATCAGTAGGTGGAGCGATTTATGATGTGAAGACTGGTGCGATCACACCGGTTGATTGTTAAGCAACTTAAAGAAGTAAAGTGCAGAGTTAATTCGATCTGCGCATCGGCATCTTGGTAACCGGATAATTCAAGTTCTCCAAGAATTGACGGATAAAGAGTTGGAAAATCTCAGGCTTCTCTTTATTGGCCTGGTGTGATGTTCCTGGAATAACAGCGAGCTGTCCTTGTGGGAGCGCCTCAAACATTTCAATAGTGTGATGATGCGAAATCACATCATCATCTCCCACGATAACGAGCGCAGGACATTGAATCTTTGCCACATCCTCGGTTGTGTATGTTGGCTCTGAATACCAGATGGAGAACATCTTTCGAATCTTCGCCTCCTGGGTTTCAGGTGCATCTGGTGATGTCGCCGCATATTCTGCGCGATCTTCATCGGAGATATTTCCATCAAAATCTGGCATTGGAAGCGTTCCACTGAAGTGAAAGAGTCCACCAAAGAGAACTACTGATTTCACAAGATCTGGTCGGTGGATCGCCACCATCAAGGCGATGATTGCGCCATCGCTATGTCCAATCAGATGGGCTGGCTCTTTCACAACATCTTCAAGGTAAGAAACAGCTTCTTCATATTGGAAGGTGAAGTGGAGGCTGCCTTCTCGATCACCGGTGTAACCGTGGGCGGTGCGGTCATATCCAAATACGTGGTGCTTATCCTCAACTGCCGGAAGGACTGTGAAATCAAAGTGCGAGGTCTGACTTAATCCACCATGAAGGAGCAGGACGGCATCACCGTTATTTGCCCACTCATATGAGTAGATCTGATGGCCACGAAGATCGATATAACCAGATTTCATTAGTCGAGTGAATCCATAATGTGACGGTTGCCGCGATCGAAGGTGAGGTAATTCCAGGTCCAGTCAGCAAGAGTTCCCACCTTGTTGCGACCTCCAAGGAGATAGAAGAGGTGGAGGAAGATCCAGGCAAACCATGCAGGTGCGCCGACCATTGTGAATTTACCAACCTGCACAACTGCCTTATGGCGACCGATCGTTGCCATCGATCCCTTGTCCTTATATTTAAATTCTTTTAGCGCCTTACCTGAAGCGAGATTGATAATCTGTTGGGCAACGAAGCGACCTTGTTGCATTGCAACAGGTGCAACCATCGGATAGAAGCGACCATCTGGTGCAAGTGCGCCTGAGATATCTCCAATTGCCCAGATATGTGGGTAGTTATCCACCTGAAGAGTTGGGCCAGAGGCAATACGTGATCCCACGATTGGAAGGTTAAGTGCTGATGCAGTCGGTTCACCCTTCACACCAGCGGCCCAAATCGTTACCTCGGCAGGAATTGGTTCACCCTCTTTAAGAATGATCTGACGAGATTTAATCTCGCGCACCGCAGTATTGGTGCGAACTGCAACACCCAACTTCTGCAGATCACGGGTTGCTCGAGCAGAGAGCTTCTCGGTGAACATCGGAAGGATTCTTGGCCCTGCTTCGATGAGATAGATATCGATATGTTCTGCTGCGTGAGCTAAATCGTTATGAAGTGGTCCGCGCTTGAGCTCTGCTAATGCTCCTGCCATCTCAACTCCAGTTGGTCCGCCACCAACAACTGCGATTGATAAGCGGGTGTCATCTTCAAATCGGGCAAGATCCTCAAAACGGCGCATTACCTCTGCTCGGATTTGAATTGCTTCGGCAACTGACTTCATTCCAAGCCCATGCTCGCTCACTCCTGGAACTCCAAAATCTGCTGTGACTGAACCTAATGCAACAACGAGATGATCGAATTCGAGGACCTCAGATGAATCGAGCTTCACAGTTTTATTCTTGTGATCGATTGAGATCGGTGAGCCCATACGGAACTTAATCTTGGTCTTACGGAGCGCACCACGAACTGGGTGGACTACGTGATCTGCTGCCAGGCCAGCAGTTGATACTTGGTAGAGCAGCGGCAGGAATGTTTGAAAATTATGGCGATCGACAACTACTACATCAGCCTTCCCGGCGAGAGCTCGGGCGGCGGTCAATCCACCAAAGCCAGCTCCGAGAATAACCACACGTGGCTTTGAGGTGTTTCGAGTAGAAGTGCTCATGGCTTAAGTCTAGGCTCACTATTGTGAAGAATCAGAATCGCGAGCCTCTCTACTGCGTCACCGGCGCATCTGGGTATGTGGGAGGTCGCTTGGTGCGCTCATTATTGAGCGATGGCAAGCGGGTGCGCGTTCTGGTTCGAGATGCGAAGAAGATTCAAGGCCAGAGTTGGTCCTCTGAAGTTGAGATTATCGAAGGTAATGCGAGCAATCCAGCAGATCTAGATCGAGCACTCGCAGGCGTTCATACCGCCTACTACCTTCTTCACTCTATTAATGTCGCAACTGATTTCGGCGATATTGAATCAGCGATGGCAAAAGGATTTGCAGAGGCGGCAGAGCGCGCAGAGATTGCTCAAATCGTTTATCTCGGTGGCATCGCCAATGATGAGAATCGAAGTCGCCATCTCACATCCCGAATGAATACCGGAGCACAACTTGCGACTGGAAAAGTTCCAGTGCTTGAACTTCGAGCCGGCATCATCATTGGATCGGGCTCTGCTTCTTTTGAGATGCTCCGCCACTTAACCCATCGCCTTCCAATCATGACCACGCCGAAGTGGGTCTCCAATAGAACTCAGCCAATAGCCATTCGCGATGTCTTGCATTACTTACGTTCAGCTGCAAATCTGAAGCAGCCGGTAAATGGCGTCTTTGATATCGGTGGCCCCGAAGTTGTTACCTATGCCGAGATGATGCAGAAATTTGCCTCTATCTCAGGTCTTCCACGACGCATCATTATTCAAGTTCCAGTGCTAACGCCGAAGCTCTCTAGCTTATGGATTGGTCTTGTTACTCCCGTCCCAACATCACTTGCTCGCCCACTGGTTGAGTCACTCATTAGCGAAGTCGTTGCGGATCCACAGAAAAGTATCGATGCAGTTATTCCTAAGCCAGAAGAAGGATTGTTAACAGTGACAACTGCTATCGAATTAGCGTTGACCATCACTGAGAATAACCGCGTTGATACTAGATGGTCTGATGCATCTTTCCCCACTGCGCCATGGCAGAAAGCTCAGAGCGACCCAGAGTGGGCAGGTGAGTTAACTCTGAAAGATCATCGCGAGATCACAACTGAGGTTCCACTCTCATTTATTTGGCGAGAGATTGAAAGCATTGGTGGTGAACATGGTTGGTTTGGTTCAGACTGGCTCTGGTATTTGCGCGGCTTGATAGATCGGATGGTCGGTGGAGTTGGATTGCGCCGTGGAAGAAGAGATCCGCAGTATCTTCGTATTGGAGATAGTTTGGATTTCTGGCGAGTAGAAGATTTAGAGAAAGAGAAGAAGTTACGTC
>JBEEOC010000042.1:0-3642 GCA_041191845.1 Actinomycetota bacterium
TATCACACCCTCGCCTACGCAACTCGATTCACAAACTCATGGACAGTCTTCAATGCAGAGCGTAAGAACTGGGCATATCGCCAAGATCAGCTCTCATCTACCCACCCAATTGCTGTAGATATGTATGACCTGGAAGCGGTCAAGACCAACTTCGATGGAATTACCTATGCAAAGGGAGCATCTGTCCTTCAGCAGCTCGTTGCTTATGTAGGACTTGATGCCTTTATCGCAGGTCTTAAGAAGTACTTCGAGAAGCATGCTTGGGGCAATACAACTCTCAACGATCTCATCGTTGAACTTGAGGCAACATCAGGTCGCGACCTCAAGCCATGGATTGCAACCTGGCTTCAAACTGCAGGTGTCAACACCTGGCGTCCAGAGCTCGTTATCGATGGGGATAAGTACGCATCTGTCTCTGTAAAGCAGGAGGCTCCTCTTGTTCCAGCGGGATCATCAGAGCTTCGACCACACCGTATGGCAGTTGGTCTCTATGACATCAACGGCGGCAAGGTTGTCCGTCGCAAGCGCATCGAACTCGATGTTGCAGGTGCAACGACAGATGTTCCTGAGCTCGCTGGTGAGAAGCTTGCCGACCTCGTTGTTCTCAACGATGGCGATCTCTCTTATGGAAAGCTCCGCTTTGATGAGCGCAGCATCGCAACACTGAAGAGCCACCTTGGCAATATCGAAGACTCTCTGACTCGCGCACTTGCCTGGTCTGCCGTCTGGGATATGACTCGTGATGGTGAGCTTGCTGCAAGCGACTACGTTCCAATGGTTCTTAATGCTCTTGCATTTGAGAACGATGTAGCGGTCGTGGCAACACAGATGCTCCAACTCGGTACTGCAGTTGAGCTCTATGCTTCAGATAAGAATCGTGATGGACTTCGCACCATCCTCGCAGATGGCGTTGAGAAGCTCCTTGATTCTGCTGCTGCTGGAAGCGATATGCAGCTCCAATATGTCCGCAGCTTTGCTAGCACTGCAAAGTCACCTGCTCAGGTGGAGAAGGTGCGCGCAATCCTCGATGGCAAGTTTGCTGGCGTCACAGTAGATGCAAACCTTCGTTGGACTCTCCTTAACTCACTCGTTGAGCGCGGTGCTGCCACAGTTGCTGAAGTTGAGGCAGAACTTGCTCGCGATAAGAGCGCAGATGGTGAGAAGGCGGCTGCCTTCGGTCGCGCTGCTGGTCCTGATGCTGCAACGAAGGCTGCTGCATGGGAGCTTGCAACAACCAAGGAGATCTCAAACCACATCCAGATTCAGACAATCCAAGGCTTCCAACGCCCAGGTCAGCGTGATCTCACAGCTGCCTACGTTGATAAGTACTTCGATCTGATCATCGATTATTGGACATCTCACACCTATGAGTTCGCAAGCAATATCGCGCTCTTGGCATTTCCTGCCTACCAAGTATCACCTGCAACTTTGGCAAAGGTTGAAGGTTGGTTAACAGGTGCAGGTAAAGATGCTCCTAACGGTCTTCGCCGTATCGTCTCTGAACAGCGCGATGCTCTTGCACGTGCGCTCAAGGCTCAGGCAAAAGACGCTTAATCACGTGAAATAGAAAGAGCCCCAGTCGATATGACTGGGGCTCTTTCATTTAAATCTAGGCGATGATGGTGATGAAGTTATCGTTCTCGTCATCCTCAATCTTATTAACGACATCCTTTTGCTCGCGCTTTGGCGCTGTTGCAAACCAAACGATCGCTGAGATGATGATGAAGCTGGCGACTGGAATCGCAAAGAAGTAGGTGAAGGTCTGAATTGCAGTCAGGCCCTCGCCTGGCTCAGCCCCGCCCTCTTGAGCGATCATGGGAAGAAGTACACCTTGGGTAAGAGACGTAATCATGGGGCACAGTCTATCCTTAACTACTATGAGCGAGCGTACCCAGGCAGTTATCGATTGGTTTAGCGGAGCACCACTACGAGTCATCGCAGTATTTGTGATTGCCCTCATAAGCCACTCTGTTGGAAAGAGAGCTATCGACCGAGCAGTCGCCAAGTTAGCTGCCGCCGATATTAAGCCAGGGCCAGGAGTAGTTGCCCGCCAAGCAGAGCGCGCCCGCACCATCGGCACTGTTCTCACCTCAACCTTTAATGCATTTATCTGGATCATCGCCTTCGGCATGATCCTCGGTGAGTTCGGTTTTGATCTCGGTCCCGTGATTGCCTCTGCCGGTGTGATCGGTGTTGCTATCGGTCTTGGAGCGCAGAGCCTTGTGAAAGATGTTCTCTCAGGTGTCTTTATGTTGGTCGAAGATCAATATGGAGTCGGCGATCATGTAAAGGTCGGCGATGTTGATGGCAAGGTGGAGAAGGTTGGCCTTCGCATCACAACTGTTCGCGATGAGAGTGGAACCCTCTGGTTCCTGCGCAACGGCGAGATTCTCGTTGTGGGAAATAAGTCTAAGAAGTAATTCCTATCAATCTTCACATTAATCTTCAAAGCTATTGAGCAAGTGCTCTGCCGCACCTTCTAGATAGCGCCACAATTTATCCTGCGCCTCTTTATCCATCTCCATGCCTTCAACTGCTTCTCGCATGCAGGTAAGCCAAGCATCGCGCGCTGCTGGGCCAATATGAAAACCTGCATGGCGCATCCGAAGTCGAGGGTGTCCACGTTCTTCTGAGTAGGTTGTTGGACCACCCCAATACTGCTCCAGAAACATCTGAAGGCGACGAGCTGCCCCTGCCATATCCCGTTCCGGATACATCGGGCGCAAGATCTCATTGGTTGCAACTCGGGCATAGAACTGTGAGACGAGATCGGCAAAGAATGGCTCTCCCCCAAATAACTCGTAATAGTTAGTGGTGTCGCGCTCTGCCATCAGACCCTGATCTCACTCATCGTTTTTCCCTTTGCAATCTGCAGAACAGCAAGTGCTGATATCAAACACATCGCAGCTGAGATATAGAAAGCAATTGCATAATCACCAAATTGCACTCGCAATACCGCAGCGCCAATCGCAGCTACTGATGCGCCTATCTGATGGGCGACAAAGACCCAGCCATAGACAATTGTTCCGCGGCCAGGACCAAGAACTATGCGAGAGAGAATGAGCGTTGGTGGGACTGTTGCCACCCAATCAAGGCCATAGAAGATGACAAAGACAATCGTTGAGGGGTGAACGCTCTCAAAGAGGATTGATGGCAGGAGGAAGAGCGATAGACCACGGAGTCCGTAGTAGAAGAAGAGGAGTTTGCGTGGGTCGTATTTATCTGTCAGATATCCAGATGCGAGCGTGCCAATGACATCGAAGACTCCGACAAGAGCAAGCAGCGATGCCGCAACCGGCGCTGCCATCCCGTGATCATGGGCTGCCGGAATGAAGTGAGTTCCAATCAATCCATTTGTTGAAAGACCACAGACAAAGAAGGTGAAGAAGAGAATTTGAAAGTCACGGCTTGATTTTGCTTTCGAGATGGTATCGATTGCAAGGCGGAAGGCAGAGAGCTCGCTCTTGGGTAGTGGTTGCCAATCATCGGGTGCTCCATAAGGTGTGGTGCCGACTGCCTCTGGGCTCTCCTTAAAGAAGAGGAAGATGAGCGGAACAACTGCAAGAGATGCAATCGCAATTGTGATGGAGACTGATTTCCATCCATAAGTGACAGCAAAGTGAGAGAGCAGCGGAAGGAAGA
>JBEEOC010000043.1:0-9333 GCA_041191845.1 Actinomycetota bacterium
AAGCTACTGCGCTATTAAATGAGAGAGCTGCAGCACGTGCCGCCGGTCTCTGGTCTGAATCTGATCGATTGAGAGATGAATTGGCTGCGATGGGTATTACTGTTCGAGATAGTAAGGATGGTCAGAGCTGGGAGTACCGCTCTTAATTTCTTGCAGCTACTGCAGCGAGCACAGTGAGAGTTCCGAGCAAGAGAAGGGCAGATCCCACGCCATCTCCTTGCACCATTAGCTCTTGTCCTTCTCCAAATGTTGCCCCACGAAGAACTACTGCAATCCAGGCTGCTGCGCCAAGAGATTTAAACCATCGACTATTGAAGCGTCGCCCAATCAACCAAATCGCACCATATGAGAAAGTCAATCCTGCAATCACGCCAAGCGGTGGGACGCTTTGATGGAGAAGAATTGCAATGAGGGCAGCGCCGGCACCATAAAGAAGCGAGAGAAGTACTTTCATCTAAATCGTAATCCCAGCAAAGAGATCGCTCTCCCGGCCATTACTATCAAATGGTTCACTCTTCTTGCCTTTGACTAGGGTGTAGTACTCATTGCCCCAGACTTGAAGGCCAAGATTATTAGAGAGTGCGAAGAATGGGCCATCAACTGAAATCTGCGTTGCATGTGCTCGCATCGCTGCCATCTTTGCCTCTACATAACCATTGCCATCAATGAGAGTTGTTACAAATGAATCATCTTTGCAAAATGGGAGATCTTCGGCGCTCTCTGCGCCGAAGAAATCAGAGCCAAGCTCCTTCATCTTGTCGATACCCTCTTGAATGACAGAGCGAGGCATGACATTCCAGTAGATCTTCTCAATTGCCCATTCAGATTTCTCTGAGGCAGCCATCGCAACGCGATGTGCCTGAATATGGTCAGGATGCCCATATCCGCCAAATTCATCATAGGTTATAAGGACATGAGGCTTAACTTCATCGATTACTTTCACAAGATGCGAAGTCGCTTCTTCAAAATCCGCTTGCCAGAAGCAATCTGTTCTCTTGTTGGGATCGGTATCCATCATTCCGCTATCGCGATATTGAATATCCGGTTCACCCAAGAAGCGATGATCTCTTACACCGAGGGCTTTCATCGCCTCCGCGAGCTCGATCACTCGATGTTCGCCTAGTGAGTCATCATGGGCAGCTGCCTTGTGAGAGAGCTCCTCCACAAGAACTTCGCCCTCTTCACCGCGCGTGCAGGTAATGAGAGTGACATCTGCACCAAGGGAGGCATAGAGCGCCATCGTGGCACCATTATTGATGGTCTCGTCATCGGGGTGTGCATGCACAAGCAGCATGCGATATCCCTTATATGTATTGCGCATTAGTAGACAGGAAGTGAAGTGTCGATTTGCTTGGCCCAAGCGATAACTCCACCAGCAACGTGAGACGCATCTGCAAATCCTGCATTCTTAAGAATTGCAAGACATTCAGCAGAGCGCACACCACCCTTGCAGTGAAGAATAATCGGCTTATCTTGTGGAAGCGAAGCTAGCGCGCTGCCATCGATAAATCCCTGCTTAGGAATCAAGTGAGCACCAGGAATCTGGACAATTTCATATTCACTTGGCTCGCGAACATCGATGAGATAGAAATCTTCCTTCTTATCCATCTTCGACTTCAACTCTTGGACGGTGATTGTTGATCCTGTGCTCGCCTCTTGTGCCGCTTCAGAGATCACGCCACAGAAAGCTTCGTAATCAGGAAGGAGCGCAGTCTGCTTAGGGTTCTCACTGCAGATTGGGCAATTAGGATCCTTGCGAATCTTCACCTTACGGAAATTCATCTCAAGGGCGTCATAAATCATGAGTGAGCCAACGAGTGACTCACCAACACCGGTGAGGACTTTAATCGCCTCCGTGGTTTGAATGGAGCCGATGGTTGCGCAGAGAACTCCAAGCACGCCACCTTCAGCACAACTTGGAACCATTCCTGGAGGTGGTGGTTCTGGATAGAGGCAGCGATAGCAAGGACCATACTCAGCCCAGAAGACTGACGCCTGTCCATCAAATCGATAGATCGAACCCCACACATATGGCTTCTTTAGGAGCACACAGGCATCGTTGACGAGATAGCGCGTTGCAAAGTTATCTGTGCCATCAACGATGATGTCATATTGTGAAAAGAGCTCTAGAACGTTTGAGTTATCTAAACGAGTCTCGTGAGTAATGACTTTAACGTAAGGGTTGATCTCAGAGATCTTCTCTTTTGCAGATTGCGCTTTGCTCTTACCGATATCAGATTGGCCATGAATAATCTGGCGCTGAAGGTTTGATTCATCAACCGTATCGAATTCGACTATTCCGAGAGTGCCGATACCAGCTGCTGCCAAATACATAAGGGCGGGAGATCCGAGACCGCCTGCTCCCACACAGAGCACCTTTGCATTCATCATTCGCTGCTGCCCTGCCATTGCAACATCCGGGATGATCAAGTGGCGGCTATAGCGACGCACTTCATCAACGGTGAGCGCAGGTCCAGGAGATACGAGTGGCGGTGTCTTCATGCTCCAATTCTGCCGTAATGCTTACGCCCTCGCCAATTGACCATAGTTGCGAGTACGATTCGCACGATGAGTACAACAGATGCAAATGGTTCGCAGAATTCACAGCGTGGAGATAAGGCGCGACTTCCACGTGATGAGCGACGAGCAATTCTCTTAAGCGCAGCTCTCGAAGTTTTCACCGCAGCCGGCTACCACTCTGCTGCAATGGATGAAATTGCCGATCGAGCAAGTGTCAGTAAACCTGTTCTCTATCAGCACTTTCCATCGAAGCTTGATCTCTATCTTGCAGTTCTCGATCTTCATATCGACTCACTCGTATATGAGATCCAAAAGGCAATCTCTTCAACTCAAGATAATGCTCTGCGAGTCCATGCAACAATCGATGCTTACTTTAGTTTTATTGAGAATGAGGGAGAGGCCTTCCGCCTCCTCTTTGAAAGCGATATGAGCGTTGAACCTCAGGTTCATGAGCGCCTCAATCGCATGACATACGACTGTGCTGCAGCAGTCAGCGGAGTTATCTCCAATGACACTGGCCTTCCTAAAGAGGCAGCGATGCTTTTGGGCGTGGGATTGATCGGATATGCCCAGGTGACTGCGCGCCATTGGCTCGAGCGTGATAGCAAGCTCACTCGCCAGCAGGCGATGGAACTTGCGGAGAACCTCATCTGGCGAGGAATATCTGGATTTCCCCGCACCGAGATTTAACCAATAAGATAGCGGCATGAGCACCAAGAAGAACGACAAATCATCTCAGGTACGTATCGCGGTAACCGATGTTGCTAGCGAACTCTCCTTTGAGTGCCCTTCAACCCCAGCAGAGATTAAGAGCGCAGTTACTAGTGCCCTTGCTGGCAATACCCCTCTTATCTTGACCGATGTTCGTGGCCACGAGATTGTGGTTCCGGCGGCAAAGATTGGCTATATCGAGATCGGTGAGCCAATCGAACGTCGCGTTGGTTTCGGCGCTAACTAAGTGAGTATTACCTTCGCGGAGCTTCCTCTCCGTAAGGAGACGATTGAGGCGCTTCATCAACATGGCTTCACCGCTCCCTTTGCAATCCAGGAGATGGTCCTTCCTATCGCACTTGCCGATGGTGATGTGATCGGTCAGGCAAAGACCGGAACTGGAAAGACTCTCGCCTTTGGAGTTCCTGTTATTGAGCGTGTCATTGCTCCTCATGATGTGGAGTGGAGCGCACTCGAAGCTAAAGGCGCACCACAAGTTCTGATCGTCGTTCCCACTCGTGAACTCTGTGTTCAGGTGACAAAAGATATTGAAGAGCTCTCATCTAATCGCGGCATCCGCACACTCGCTGTCTATGGTGGTCGTGCATTTGAGCCACAGATTGAAGCGCTTGAATCAGGCGTTGAGATTGTTGTTGGAACACCAGGCCGACTCCTCGATCTCTATCGCCAAGGAAAGCTCAAGCTCAATAAAGTCTCTCGCGTAGTTCTCGATGAGGCAGATGAGATGCTTGATCTTGGCTTCCTTCCAGATGTTGAAAAGATCTTTACCTCGACTCCTGCGCGCCAGCAGACCATGCTGTTTTCAGCCACAATGCCTGGCGACATCATCGCCCTTGCTCGTCGCTTTATGAATCAGCCGGTCCATATCCGCACCCAAGATTCTCAGGATGAGGGTCGCGTTGTTGCTCGCATTGAGCAGCATGTCTTTCGCGCACATGCTCTCGATAAAATTGAAATGCTTGCTCGTATTTTGCAGGCAGATGGTCGCGGCCCAACGATTGTCTTCTGTCGCACCAAGCGGACAGCTCAGAAGACTGCAGAAGATTTGATGGAACGTGGCTTCCGTGCTGCCTCTATCCACGGAGACCTCGGCCAAAGTGCACGTGAAAAGGCGCTCAATGATTTTAAATCAGGTAAGCGCGATGTGTTGATTGCAACCGATGTTGCAGCACGCGGCATCGATGTCGATGGAATTACACACGTCATTAACTACCAATGCCCAGAGGATGAGAAGACTTATGTTCACCGCATCGGTCGTACCGCACGTGCTGGCGCAGATGGAATTGCTGTCACATTCGTTGATTGGGATGAATTAGCTCGCTGGAAGATGATCGATACCGCTCTTGAGCTCGGTCTTCCTGAGCCCCTAGAGACTTACTCCTCTTCACCACATTTCTTTGAAGCTCTCCATATCCCAACTGATTCAACGGGGCGAATGGTTGCTGCTAAGAAGGTTGAAGCAGCCCCTAAGTCAGCTGCGAAATCTGCACCACGCGGTGAGCGCTCTGAAAAGTCTGAGAAGAAGACACCGGCGCGCGAGAAGAGCACCCGTGTTCGCACTCGCACCAAGCGCATCGCTGAGAATTAAGAGTTCGAAAGAACCTTTATCGCATCGGCAAGCATCTGAACTGCAATTGCTGCAAGCAAGAGACCTGCAATTCGAGCAAGCAAAGTCACGCCAGATTCTTTAATCACCTTAAGGATCTTGGTCGACATCATCAACACGAGACCAATAATCAAGTGAACTGCAATAATTGCAAGGATTAGCCCGCCGATGCGCTGTGGTGTGTTCGCCTGCTGAACGAAGATCATCGTTGCCACAATCGCACCAGGGCCTGCGAGAAGAGGTGTTCCCAGTGGAACCATTCCGATATTGGTGCCTTCTTGGGCTGCCTCGCTCCCTCTTCCAGTGAGGAGCTCTAATGAGACGTAGAGAAGCAAGAGGCCGCCTGCTGCTTGGAGCGCTTCGATGGAGACATTCATATAGTCAAGGATGAAGCGGCCAAAGATGGCAAAGGTTGCAATCACTATGAGTGAGACAAAGGCTGCCTGCCAGGCGAGGCGGCGACGTTCGCGTTCGCTCTTATCTGAGACGAGAGCTAAGAAGATTGGTGTTGCTCCCGGTGGATCGAAGATCACAAGAAGGGTGACGAAAGATTGCACCGCAAAGGTGAGGGCGCTAACGGTATTCATCGAGTAATAACCCTTCGTTGATCAGCCATAGATTCCAAGTGCTCCCATTCTGCCTGAGCAGTGGTGTTCTCACCAAGTTGGTTGAGCTTTCCGGTGCCGTGATAATCACTAGAACCGGTTATTGCTAGGTCGAGCGCCCTCGCAACTGTAATCAACTGTGCTCGCTCTTCCTCATTTTGATCACGGTGATAGACCTCTATGCCGTTGAGCCCTGCTTCTACTAGTGAGGTAAATGAGTCAGGGTTAAGGGTTTGGCCTCGACGTGAGGCAAATGGATGAGCAATTACTGCTACTCCCCCAGCTGCCCGGATTGCTCGAATTGCATCTTCTGGGGTTGGGGCAAAGTGGGAGACGTAGTAAGGCGAGTCATTATTGAGAAGATCGGTAAATGCTTCATCGCGGCTCTTGACGATCTTCTTTGCAACGAGGGCATCAGCCAAGTGTGGTCTTCCTAGAGTTGCTCCTTCTGGAGTTGCTGCTGCAACATCATCGAGGGTGATCTCATAGCCTGCACCTTGGAGATTTTCAATCATCTTCTTCATCCGCGGAATTCGAGTATCACGAGAATCGCTCAATAATTGCTGTAGTGGCTGATTATTGCCATCGAAGAGTAAGCCAAGCATATGAACGCTAATTCCATTTTCAGTCAGACAAGAGACTTCAGCGCCTAAGGCTAGAGAAAGAGAGCCATGAAGGGCAGCGATTGCTTCATCCCATCCCGATGTTGAGTCGTGATCTGTCAGACCAAGAATTGTGATTCCAGACGATGCAGCTTTCTTAACGAGCGCAAGCGGTGAATCAGTTCCGTCGCTGCAGGTCGTGTGAGTGTGGAGATCAATCATTCGTTCACCATCGCCTTTACCGACTCCTTACTTGGTCGCGTGCGTAGAACGACGAGAGTGCATCCTGCCAAGATCAGCACCACACCAGGAATAATCGCACCTGATGGCTGATAACCAATGGTAAAGATCTTTGCGATTACTGCAGCAACTGGAACTTCAAAGAAGACGATAAGTGAGACCACGGCAGGAGATACTCGCTTCAGTACAGAGTTAAACATGGAATGGCCAAGAATCTGAGCCCCGCAGATAAGACCTAGAAGAATCCACCACTCGCGGGCAGAGAAATTAAGTAATTGATACCCACCGATTAATGCGATAGGAAGTGCAGTCAGCGCACAGACTCCGTAACAGATTGATGTGTAGCTCGTTGTCTCTAGGCTCTGTTGCGCTTTAGATCCCCACAACATATAGAGAGCAGCAAGAGCTGCAGAAACAATTGCAGCAATATCACCCATGAAACTTCGTCGATCGATTGTGAAATCGATACCAGAGATGAGTAAAACTCCAGAGAAACTGATGCCCATGCCTAACCAGGCCTTTGATGGGATATCGCCACCCGTTATTTTGATAAAGATACTGGCAAAAATCGGTTGCAGGGCAACGAGTGCTGTGCCAGCGGCAACGCTCGTCATTCTCATCGCCATAAAGAATCCAATGAAGTGAAGTGCAAGAACAACTCCAGCGGCAATAGCCCACTTCACCCCTTTGCGATCGAGTGAGTGCTTGAGGGCAAAAGGTGCCGTCACAATCGCGCCACCGAGATTGCGCCAGAAGATCAGCGATGGAATAGGCATGGTGCTCATCGCAATCAGTGGGCCTGATGAGCCAATTCCTAGGATTCCGACCCCTAATTTCACCAAATCTGAATTCTTCGGGATATCAGTTATAGCCGTATTTACGCCTGATGGGCCAGAAGTGGAGGTCATGACATAAACCTAGCCGATACCCTACTCCCTTAAGGTGCACGACTTACGTGAGGTAAGAGATGCAAGATGCCTGAAGGGAGCAGCCATGAGCGGAAATGTAATGAGCCGAGTATTCCTCGCCCGTTTGGCGGGAACTGCTGTCTTTGATCCCAATGGAGATCCAGTCGGCAAGGTTCGCGATGCTGTTGCGACCCTGCGCTCCAATAATCAACCTCCACGAATTCTTGGACTTGTGGTTGAAGTTCCACTTCGCCGTCGCGTCTTTGTTCCCATCACACGAGTGACGTCTATTGAGTCAGGCGCTGTAGTAATTACCGGTCTTCTAAATATGCGACGCTTCGAAGCTCGCACAGGAGAGATTCTCGTTCTCGGTGACCTACTCGACCGCTCTATCACCGTTGTTGAAACTGGTGAATCTGTTGTCGTTGAAGATATGGGAATGGAACTTTCTCGTAATGGAGATTGGCTCATCAATAAAGTTCACATCATGCGTCGTGGAAGTGGATTGCGTCGTAAAGGTGCGACCTCTACCGTTGCGTGGGAAGAGCTCACTGGCTTTGCAACCCATGAACCAAATCAAGGTGCAACAAATCTCTTGGCAACTCTGAGCACTTTGCGCGCAGCAGACCTTGCAACAGTAATTCAAGATCTCTCACCGAAGCGTCGCGTTGAGGTTGCTCGAGCGCTCGATGATGAGCGTCTTGCCGATGTAATTGAAGAGATGGATGAGCAGGAGCGCGTTGAACTCCTGGCAGAACTTGAAGGAGAGCGCGCCGCTGACGTTCTGGAAGAGATGGATCCAGATGATGCCGCAGACCTTCTCCGCGAAGTTGGCGAAGAGCGTGCTCAAGAACTTATTGAGTTGATGGACCCAGAAGATGCCGAAGATGTTCTCCGCCTGATGACATATGAGGATTACTCTGCCGGTGGAATGATGACAACTGAGCCGATTGTGATGTCTGCAGATTACTCAGTTGCCGATGCTCTGGCTGCAGTCAGAAAGAGCGAGCTCTCCCCTGCCCTTGCCTCCCAAGTATTTATCTGTCGCCAACCCCTTGAGACACCTACGGGTCGCTTCATTGGAATGGTTCACTATCAGCGCCTTTTACGCGAGCCACCATCAACTCTGCTCGGATCAATCGTTGATACCAACACCCAGGGCGTTAATCCAGATGCAACTCTCCACCAAGTTGCTTCATACTTAGCTAGCTACAACTTGCTCTCACTGCCGGTGATTGATGCCAACGATCGCCTACTGGGCGCCGTTACCGTTGATGACGTGCTCGATCACTTGCTCCCTGAGAACTGGCGCCACGATCACCGTGATTCAGCTGCAACGACCGCAGCTCTTGAGAATATTGATACAACATTTGGCGAGGAGGTGTAACGATGGCACGCAACAATGGTTTGGATACACCACGCGAGACACGTCGCTCACTTCGCGCTAACTACGATCCTGAGGCATTCGGTCGCCTTTCAGAGCGCTTTGCCCGCTTCCTCGGTACTGCAAAGTTCCTTGTCTATATGACAATCTTTGTCTTTGGCTGGGTTCTTTGGAATGTTCTTGCACCGGTCAATCTACGGTGGGATGAGTATCCATTTATCTTCCTCACCCTGATTCTCTCTCTTCAGGCTTCTTATGCTGCGCCACTGATTTTGTTGGCTCAGAATCGCCAAGCAGACCGTGACCGCATCGCGCTCAATGAAGATCGCGCTCGAGGAGATCGCAACATTGCAGATACTGAATACCTCACCCGCGAGCTTGCAAGTCTTCGTATTGCGTTAGGTGAAGTCTCAACCCGCGATTATGTTCGTAGTGAACTTCAAGATGTTGCCAAAGAGATTATTGACGAACTACGCAAGCCCGAGTCTGACTCCAAGTAAAGATCCTTGGCGAATCACTAACTTCTCAACAATCTCAGTGATTGCTTTGGCACTCGGACTATCTGGTGCGCTTATGACGACCGGCGCTCCCTGATCTCCACCTTCACGTAGATCTACGTTAAATGGAACCTTGCCCATCAAAGGCACATCTCCGCCGACTAAGTTCGTCAGGCGCTTTGAAGTCTCTTCTCCCCCACCGCTTCCAAAGAGAGCGAGCTCTTCACCGCAATTTGCAC
>JBEEOC010000044.1:0-8140 GCA_041191845.1 Actinomycetota bacterium
CCAGCTGCTTGGAATCCCCACATCGCAGGCTTCTGACGTGATATTCCATCAACGAAGTACTCGTTATAGCCCTTCCAATATGCAGTGATATTTCCAGCATTACCAACTGGCAAGGTATGAATATCTGGTGCCTCGCCGAGAAGATCTACTACTTCAAATGCAGCAGTCTTCTGTCCTTCAATGCGGAATGGATTGACCGAGTTCACAAGTGAGACCGGATACTTTTCAGAGAGTTCACGGGCAAGAACTAAACAATCATCAAAGTTACCTTGCACTTGAAGAAGTGTTGCTCCATGAGCTACGGCTTGTGCCAACTTACCCATCGCAATCTTGCCTTCAGGAATCAGAACTGCCGGAACCATGCCCGCTTTAACGGCGTATGCCGCAGCAGAGGCTGAAGTATTTCCAGTTGAAGCACAGATAACTGCCTTTGCACCATCTTCTGCCGCTTTAGAGATAGCCATCGTCATGCCACGATCTTTAAAGGAGCCGGTTGGATTAATTCCTTCAAACTTTACCCAGACTTCGTTATCGAGCATCTCTGAGAGATTGCAGGCATAGATAAGAGGTGTTCCACCTTCGCGGAGTGAGACGACTGGAGTCTTCGCGCTGACAGGCAGGCGATGGCGATACTCTTCAATAACTCCACGCCACTGATGTGCGCCTTCTTTCTTCTTGCTGAAGAGACCCATTACGCACTCGCTCCCTCTACGCGGATAACACTTGAAACCTTGCTCACAATATCCATCTTCTTTAACGCTTCAACAGTCGCCTTCAATTCACCTTCAGTTGCAAGGTGTGTGACGATGATGAGCTCAGCATCTTCCTGACGTCCATTCTGATCAACGGTCTGGATGGAAACTCCATGCGCTGCAAACTCCTGAGCGATAGCAGCCAAAACACCCGGTTTGTCCTGTACTTCCAGGCGAATCAGGAACTTAGTTTTGGTTGTCTCAATCGGAGCAATGTCGCGATCTGCATAATCGGTCTCTCTTTGACCGACTGAGTTGTGGGCAATGTGGCGGGAGACAGCAAGAACATCTCCGAGAATCGCTGATGCAGTAGGTGCTCCTCCTGCTCCACGGCCGTAGAACATCAAAGGTCCGGCAGATTCAGCCTCAACAAATACCGCATTAAACGCATCGCGAACAGATGCAAGTGGGTGAGCTTTCTCAAGCATTACTGGATGAACGCGAACTGAAATCTCATCCTTAGGAGTTAACTCAGCAATGGCAAGGAGTTTGATGACATATCCAAGCTCTTTTGCAAGCTGCACATCTTCCAATGTGATTTGTGAAATGCCTTCGCGATAAACATCTGAGACTGTGACGCGAGTGTGGAATGCAAGGCCAGAAAGGATTGCAGCCTTTGCTGCAGCATCAAATCCCTCAATATCTGCTGTGGGATCTGCCTCGGCATAACCAAGGTCCTGCGCCTCTTTAAGGGCAACAGCAAATTCCTTATTCTCTTCATGCATCTTTGTGAGAATGTAATTAGTTGTTCCATTAACAATTCCCATGACGCGGATAACAAAGTCACCCACAAGTGAATCGCGAAGTGGGCGAATAATCGGAATCGCGCCTGCAACAGATGCCTCATAGTAAATATCTTCGCCTTGGGCATAAGCCGCAGTGAACAGCTCTGCACCATGGCTAGCAAGAAGCGCCTTGTTTGCGGTCACAATCGATTTACGATTCTTGATTGCAAGGTGGGCAAGTTCATTTGCGGGTTCAATGCCACCCATCACCTCAACGATCAGATCAATCTCTGGGTCGTTTACGATTGAGAAGGGATCAGTTGTAAAGAGTGCTGGGTTGATTCCTGGGTAATCCTTGATAGTGCGGACAGCGATACGAGCGAGCTCTATCTTTACGCCTGCGCGTGTTGAGAGCTCTTCGGTATCTGCCAGGAGAAGGCGGGCAACTTCACTTCCGACCACGCCACAGCCGAGCATGCCAATACGAACTGGTTTATCTGCGGGGCTCATAGGGTGATTCTTTCACATCTTGGCTACATCGAGAGCGAGTAAATCAGCCTCGGTCTCGCGGCGCACGATTACACGTGCTTTTCCATCAATAACAGCAACCACAGGCGGGCGAGGCACATGGTTGTAATTGCTCGCCATTGATCGGCCATAGGCGCCGGTTGCTGGAGTTGCAATCAAATCCCCCGGGGCTACATCTGAAGGTAATTGGATATCTCTAATAATGATGTCGCCTGTCTCGCAATGCTTTCCCACAAGGCGAGATTGAACAGATGGCGCAGATGAGCTTCGTTGAGCGATGCATGCGAAGTATTCGGCGTCATAGAGAGCTGTGCGTGCGTTATCGCTCATTCCACCATCGACAGAGATGTATTTACGAATAGATCCATCCTCAACAACTACATCTTTGACTGTGCCAACTTCATAGAGAGTAAACATCGTTGGACCAACGATATTTCGCCCAGGCTCCAATGAGACCAATGGAAGTTCGAGAGAGTATTTCGCGCATGCCTTACGGACAGCGATTCCAATAGTTGGAAGAACATCTGAAGGCTCAACAGTCTCTTCATTTGGAAGATAGGCAATACCAAATCCGCCACCCAAATCTAATTCAGGAAGCACAGCACCATACGAATCACGATACTTCGCCATAAATGCAATGAGTCGATCTGCGGCAATCTCAAATGCTTCGGTGCCAAAAATCTGTGAACCGATATGGCAATGCACGCCTCTGAGTTCAAGCTCTGCAATGGAAGAAATCTTCTCTACCGCGCTCCATGCAGCACCGGAGGCGATAGAGAATCCAAATTTCACATCCTCGTGGGCGGTTGAGATTGATTCGTGGGTGTGGGCTTCGATGCCGGGAGTTAGGCGGATGAGAATCGCTTGGCGCTTTCCGTATTTACGAGCAGCATCTGCAACTCGCTCAATCTCAAAGAGAGAGTCGACAACAATTGTCTTCACGCCAATTTCGACTGCGCGATTGATTTCAGCAACCGACTTATTGTTTCCGTGTATTTCAATCATCGATGGTGAGACTCCGCCAGCGAGAGCTACTGCTAGTTCTCCCCCTGTGCAGGCATCAATTCCGATACCAATTTCAGAGATCCAGTGTGCGACGGCAGTACAGGTAAAGGCTTTAGAGGCGTAGAAGATATGGCCAGCTTTCTCACCGAACTCTGCTTTAAGGCCATCACGCCATGCGATTGCACGAACACGAAATGCATCCTCATCGAGGAAAAATGTTGGTGTTCCAAACTCACGTGCAAGTTGAGAGGAAGAAATTCCTGAGAGCGCAACTTCACCATTAACAAAAGTGATGTTCTTAGACCACATCGGCTCAATACTCATTACATACGCTCCGGCGCACTAACACCAAGAAGATCTAATCCATTTGCAATTACTTGCATAGTTGCAGCGCAGAGATTGGCGCGAGCTGAATGGATAGGAGCAATCGCCTCATCACCGAGTGGCAAGACACGGCAATCTGCATAGAAGCCGTGATAGACCCCGGCTAGCTCCTCTAGATAACGAGCAATGCGATGAGGCTCTCGAAGTTCTGCTGCAGTTGCAACAATTCGAGGATACTCAGCGAGAGTTCCAAGAAGTTGATTCTCGCGATCATGGCTCAATTGCGATGGATCAAAGTTATCTAGACCAGTTGGGATTCCAAGCTCTGCCACATTACGTAGAACGGCGGCGATTCGAGCATGGGCATATTGAACGTAATAGACCGGGTTCTCATTGGTATTACTGCGCAAAATATCGATGTCCATGACCATCGGTGTATCTACCGGATAACGAATTAAGGTGTAGCGAGCTGCATCAACGCCGACCTTTTCGACCAGCTCTGCCAAGGTGATAATCGTTCCAGCGCGCTTAGAGAGCTTAACCTCTTCCCCGCCCTCCATGATCTTGACCAATTGGCCGATTAAGACATGGATGTTGTAATCAGGATTATCTCCAGCACATGCAGCAACTGCGCGAAGGCGATGGATATAGCCATGGTGATCTGCACCTAACATGTAGATGCAGATATCAGATCCGCGCTCACGCTTATTGATGTAATAGGCAGTATCTGATGCAAAATAAGTAAGTTCGCCATTCTCTTTTATGAGAACTCGATCTTTATCATCACCGAAATCTGTTGTGCGCAACCAAACTGCACCTGCCTCTTCAAAGACATGCCCTTGCGCGCGCAACTTCTCCATACCGTGCTCGACTGCACCAGATTCATGAAGCGAGCGCTCTGAGAACCAGACATCAAATGAGGTGCGGAAAGTTTTCAAGACATCTTGCTGTTCTTGTAATTGAACTTTGTAAGCCGCCTCACGGAAAGCTTCTGAAGTCGAAATGCCAGGATTTTCCGCAACGACGATAGTTGCTAAATCTTTAATGTAATCACCTTGGTATCCATCTTCAGGAATTGGGTTTCCAAGTGCTGCCGCCTGCACGGATTGCCCGAAGAGATCCATCTGACGACCCCGGTCGTTGATATAAAACTCTTGTGTGACTGTTGCGCCAGCTGCCTTGAGCACGCGGCCGAGTGCGTCTCCAACGGCGGCCCAGCGAGTGTGGCCTAAGTGAAGTGGGCCTGTTGGGTTGGCGCTGATAAATTCAAGGTTGATTGATACGCCCTGCAGGGATGTGCCACGACCGTAACTCTGCGCGCCAGAGAGAATGGTGCGAACAAGCTCTGCTTGATCTGCACGATCTAAGGTGATGTTGATAAAGCCAGGGCCAGCAATATCGACCTTACTCACACCAGGAAGTGCTGCAATCTCCCCCTGGAGCAGCGTTGCTACTTCACGAGGATTCTTTCCAGCAGCCTTTGAAAGTTGGAGAGCGATAGAGGTTGCGTAATCACCATGATCGCGATTCTTTGGGCGCTCCAAAGTAATCGCCTCAGGGGCAGTTCCAGCGAGGTCTCCTCGCGCGATGGCAGCGGCAACAAGCGCCTGTATGGAGGCTGCTAATTGATCTGCAAGTGAGGACATTTGCTTAGTTTACCTGTGTGCTCACCAAGGGGTGGACGATTTTGGCGTGGGAGGCGAGAAGCCTTACTCTTTCCCCTGCACCTCATAGAGAGGTCGTTTACCTCGGTATTGCGACCAATCGAAGAAATCCACGAGGCGTACGCGGGAGTGGTGAAATGGCAGACACGCCAGTCTTAGGAACTGGTGCTTCGGCGTGCGGGTTCAAGTCCCGCCTCCCGCACAATCGTCAGATTCAACTGTTAACAGAGTCCACCTGACGCAATCACCCGGCCAGTCCTACAATCAACCTATGTCTGATTATGTAGCAGGTTCATGCAATATCGGTTCTGCCGAAATCCACCGTCGCTATCAAGTAGCAATACTCGGATCTGTTGCCTATCTCGTACTCGCAATTTATGTAGTTGTCAGCGATGCGCCAACTCTCCTTCGATTCTTAGCATTCGCGCCCGCTATGGCTGCATCTGTCGGTTTTAATCAGGCGCGACGTAAATTCTGTCTCGCATACGGACTCATGGGAGTCTTCAACTTTAACGCTGGTAATAATGTCAGCAAGGTTGTCGATCCTGTTGCTCTCGCTGCCGACCGCGCCTACGCGATGAAGATTCTTGCAATCAGTTTCCTCCCGGCACTCCTTATGACTGCCGTTCTCTTTGCACTCTAAGAGATCTCAATACACTGGAAAAAGAATGGCGAAGCAATCACCTGCAAAGATCAAGAAGTTACGGGGTGAGGCGCAACGTGCCGCGGCTGCACGTAAGGCTGCGAAAGCTGCCGCACGCTCTCCGGTCACACTCGGTGAGGTAGATCTCGATGCCTATGCCCAAGTAGATGGGGCATGGCGTGAGATTGGATTGGCAGCTCCTGCTCGCAGAGCCCTGATCGATGATGGTCTCTATAAGGTGAGTGATCTTCGCAAAGTCTCACTTGCAGCAGTTAAAGAGCTCCATGGCATGGGACCGAATGCAATACGAATTCTCGTCTCAGAGATGAAGAAGCGAGATATTCAATTTAGGAAATAAGGCGCGTTACGAATTTTTCTAGACAATAAAGCTATAGAAGAGAAGTGCAAGACCAATTATCGTGCTGATAATTGCCGCAGTTCTTCCTGCAAGCAGCTTCTTTCCGAAGGTAGTGAACGTCAGAAGCAGAAGCAGAGCACCAGGGATAAAGAGCGCAGCGCTCTTGATTAGATTAGCTGAATCGCCGCTCTGATAGCGGAGATTAATAAGACCGATGGCGAATGCAGCATAGGCTGCCATTCGATAGTTGTTGATACGTGCGCTATTCATGATTTAACAGTAATGGCAAAGGGCGCCGATTTCTCGGCGCCCCCGCTTATTTCTCACTACTTTAATTAGTGATCTGCTGCCATTCCCTCTGCATGAGACTTCATGCGAGCGATCTTCAGAATTGTGAGACCGAAGACGCACTTTGCGAGGATATCTGCAACTGTGTAACCAACCTGTACAACAACGAATGAGCTTGCTGTTGCATCGCCAACAATGTTGAAGATGTAAGCGATTGGGTATACGCCCCATGTAGCGATGAGGAGAAGACGTAGACGTCCAACTGTCTCAGCTACACCCGCTGGCTGGCGGTCCAAAGACTTACCGAGCTCAACGAAGAGAACGTAGAGGATGTAAAGGAATGGAATTGTTGAGAGCACACCGTAGAGAATCTGTGTGTTCTGAACTGTTGAAACTTCACCTGGGTAACCAAGTGCGATCATTGCAGCTGATGCTGGAACAAGGCGCATGATGAGCGACTTTGAAACTTCCTTAGCAAGAGCCAATACAGCGATTACTTCAACGAGAAGTAGGGGAACTGTGAGAAGCCAATCTACATAACGGTAAGCCTCGTTAAATGAGCCATGGTCACCTGAAACGTTGACTGTAAAGCCATCTGATGCTTCGCCGAATGAGTTAAAGATTCGCCAGTAGTGGTAGCCAGCGATAAATGTAACCATCGATGACATAACTAGCGCATTACGGTACTTCGGTAGAACTCGTGACTGTGACACCAATGTGTACACGGTGCATGCGAGCATTGAAATTAAACCAAATGAGAACATGTTGTAAACAAGGTTCCATTGGTTGCTATTGAGCATAACTGACATATCTCCTGAGCCTTTCCTGACTCTTCATCAGTGCGGACCGTTTGGCCCGTAAGACCGTAGGCCAGCAGGAGTGCCTCGAGGCAACGCTGACCTTCGATAGATGAAAGTGTGAACCTGTTGCGAGCGCTTCGCATCTCTAAATCGCACTTTTTTAGATGAATTTATGAGCGGCTATGGGTGATCTACGCTCAATTTGGAATAAAGTTCTAAAGAATTTCGGCCAAGAGAGCCTCAACCCGCCCCTTTATCTCATCGCGGATCACCCGCACAGGCTCAATCCCTTGGCCGGCAGGATCATCGAGCTTCCAATCCTCATAGCGCTTACCTGGATAGTAAGGGCAGGCATCGCCACAGCCCATCGTGATGACCACATCTGACTGCTGGACCGCTTCAGGAGTTAAGACCTTTGGCCTTTGATCTGCAATATCTATTCCGAGCTCGGCCATCGCTTCGACTGCAACTGGGTTGATGGATTCTTTGGGAGCAGAGCCTGCCGATAGGACCTCAACTCGATCTCCGCCCAGTGCTCGCATAAAGCCAGCTGCCATCTGAGAGCGACCAGCGTTGTGTACACAGACAAACATGATGGTCTTTTTATCGTTCATCAAATGCTCAACTCTCTCTTCGATTCTTTTGTGAAATAACGAAAAGCTAAATACCCGATCAGAGTTCCTGTAATCTGAAACGGAATAAATGTTGCAGCGGAATGAGGTGCAATTCCAGCAAAGCTATTGGAGAAAATTCGGCCGATCGTGATTGCGGGATTGGCAAACGATGTTGAGGAGGTGAAGAAATAAGCAGCAAAGATCCAAGATGCAACTCCCACAGCAACTCTCTCTCCACTCTTTATAGATCCGAGGCGATAGACAACAAAGACTAAACCAGCTGTTGCAACTACCTCACTCAGAAGTAGATGGCCTCCATCTCTCGACTTTTCAGAGATGTCGATTAGGGCATTTCCATAAATTCCATTTGCAAGGATCGTCCCTGAGATAGCTCCTGCAGTTTGAGCAAGAATGAAAGCAATGCTCTGAAAGGGTGAGA
>JBEEOC010000045.1:0-3557 GCA_041191845.1 Actinomycetota bacterium
ATTTAACGATGCAACGCGTCCTCTCGGTCTCGTTGTCTCACGCAATACGTGGAGCAGCACTTGTGCTGCTCCCGTTTGCTTTTATCGCACTTGTTGCCTGGGCAACTGCTGGAAGTGCAACGGGAACAACGACTGATCCGATTAGGGGAGCGGCCTGGATTTGGCTCAGTGCCCACCACATCCCTTTCTCACTCTCACTTCCTCCCACCGGTATTCCAGGTCTCTTCTCATATTTGCCATGGGGTGCGATGGTGCTGCCATTTATCGCAGTGCGCACCACCTTTAATCGTGCGCTCGACCGACTTCAAGGCGATTTTCATGATGTCAATGGCGTTCGTATCGCCTATAGCTTCTTCTACACAATCTTGGTTACAGCGATTGCTTTCTTAACTCAATCACCAACCGTTGCACCACAGTGGTATCTCGCGCCAATCTTTGCTTTCCTTATCTCGCTTATCGCGACTCTGACTTGTGGTCCAAGACTCCCTATATCAGCTCCAGCAATGATGGCAACGCGCATCATGGCGATCATCGTTGGTTTCTTTATGGTTGCTGTCGGAATACTTATCTTCACTAACTTTGCTCAGGTAAAACTTCTGACAACGGCTCTTCAACCAGGAATCTTTGGTGGAGTTCTCCTCTTACTCCTCAATATCCTTTATCTTCCTAACGCTGCGATGGCCTTAGCTTCATATGTCTCTGGAGTTGGTTTTGCTGTTGGCGCCGGGACACTTATCTCACCATGGTGGTATCAATCAGGACAACTTCCAGTATTTCCACTCCTTGGAATTCTCCCCACCCAACGCCATCCGCTGATAATTGCAACCGCGCTCTTCTTTGTGGGTATCGGCGCACTCTTGGCTTATTGGACTCTCAAATCTGGAGTTCAGCTTCTCTTGCAGAGTTCGCTCTTTCTTGTTGTGCTCCTTGTGATTGCCGCATATCTCTCTAGTGGATCGCTCATGACCGATGAGATGGGGGCCTTTGGTCTCTCAATTTGGAAGTTCGCCTTGGCTGCCGTAGGTGAGATGGCAATAGGTGCCGCTATTTCTGCCTTCGTCACTGCACGACGTGCTCAATGAGGCTAGAACTGCGCTTCCTCGATTCATTGGAAAGTGCTTCCGGCAAAGATTATGATTACCACCTCGGTCTCATCGTTGTGGCCTTTCACAAGCACGTTGAGATGGGAGCCAAGAGATGAATAACCGCAAACCAATCCGAAGAGCTCTCCTGACCGTCTATGAGAAGGACCGCCTTCTCGATTTAGCACAAAGCTTGGTCGATACTGGTGTTGAGATTATTGCGACAGGCTCTACGGCGCAGACTCTGCGCGATGCCGGAATTGCTTCAACCGAAGTCAGTTCTCACACCGGATTTCCCGAGATTATGGGCGGTCGCGTGAAGACGCTCCACCCACGCATCCACGCTGGAATTTTGGCAGATCAGAATAATCCTGAGCATCTAGCTGAGATAAATGATTTAGATATTGAGGCGATTGATCTTGTGGTGGTCAATCTCTATCCATTCCTCAAGACGATTATGTCGGGGGCAAAGTTTGAAGATTGCATCGAGCAGATAGATATCGGCGGCCCATCGATGCTTCGAGGTGCGGCTAAGAACTATGGCTCTGTCGCAGTTTTATGCGGAGAGCATCAATACGATGGCGCGATTGCTGCAATTAAGGCCGGTGGATTTACCTATGAAGAGCGGAAAGAGTTAGCGCTTGAGGCATTTCGAACCACCGCTGAATACGACCTCACTATTGCTAGCTGGCTTGGAACAGCAATTTCGATGGAGATGCCAGACTGGCTCGGCCTGATCTGGAAGCGTGAGAAGACTCTTCGTTACGGAGAGAACCCGCATCAAGAAGCGGCGATCTATCGTGGTGGACCAGCTGGAATCGCAAGTGCGCTCCAATCACATGGCAAAGAGATGTCCTTTAATAATTACACCGATGCTGATGCTGCTTGGCGGGCAGCTTTAGATCATCAAGATCCTTGCGTTGCCATAATCAAGCATGCAAATCCTTGTGGAATTGCAACGGGTTCAGATATTGCAGATGCATACCGCAAAGCACATGCTTGTGATCCAGTCTCTGCCTTTGGGGGAGTTGTCGCAGCAAATCGCACGGTGACTACAGCGATGGCAAAGTCACTCTCTGAGGTCTTTACCGAGGTAATCATCGCTCCTGATTATGAACCGGAGGCGCTTGAGATTTTGATGAAGAAACCTTCGATTCGAATTCTCACCAACACAATTACTCGAATTTCACCGTTAGAGATGCGACCAGTTTCAGGTGGAGTCTTGGTGCAGCAGACTGATGTGATCAATGCGCCAGGTGATAGTCCAGAGAGTTGGAGGCAGGTAACGGGGGAGCCAATCTCAGCCGAACTTCTTGCCGATCTTCACTTTGCTTGGCGGGCAGTTAGAGCGGTGCGCAGTAATGCGATTTTGCTCGCCCGCGATGGCGCAGCTGTTGGAATTGGTATGGGTCAGGTCAACCGCGTTGATTCCGCAAAGCTTGCCATCGATAGAGCAGGTGCTCGAGTTGCGGGAAGTGTTGCGGCATCAGATGCCTTCTTCCCATTTGCCGATGGCCTTGAGATTTTGGCCAATGCAGGAGTTGTTGCAGTCGTGCAGCCGGGTGGTTCGGTTCGCGATGAAGAGGTCATTGCCGCGGCGAAGAGGGCTGGAATCGCAATGTTCTTCACCGGCACACGCCACTTCTCACACGCTTAATTGGACCGCGAAGAGATTATTCAAAGATAAGGTGTATCTATGAGCGCACAGATTCTCGATGGCAAGGCACTTGCCGCATTCATTAAGCAGAATCTCGCGACTCGCACTGCAGCTCTTAAGGCGAGAGGAATCACCCCCGGTTTAGGAACAGTTCTTGTGGGAGATGATCCTGGATCTCACTCCTACGTCGCGGGAAAGCATCGTGATTGTCAGGAAGTTGGAGTCGAATCAATACGCGTTGATCTTCCTGCTACTGCGACACAGGCAGATGTCTTAGCGGCTATTCGTGATCTCAACAACGCTAAAGAATGCACCGGATATATCGTTCAACTTCCGCTCCCACGAGGGATTGATACTCAGATAATTCTTGAAGCGATAGATCCAGCTAAAGATGCCGATGGGTTACACCCAATGAATCTAGGGCGGTTAGTTGCCGGTTATGAAGCACCACTTCCCTGCACCCCACGTGGAATTGTGGAACTTCTTAATCATTATCAGGTGCCACTTAATGGCGCTGACGTTGTTGTCATTGGTCGGGGCTTGACTGTTGGCCGTCCACTTGGATTGTTGTTGTCTCGCAAGCAAGAGAATGCAACAGTCACACTTACTCACACCGGAACAAAAGACCTGGCAACCCACACCCGTCGCGCAGATATTGTTGTTGCAGCGATCGGCCAAGCGCACTTCCTCAAGGCGAAGATGATTAAGCCAGGTGCGGCAGTTCTCGATGTTGGAATCTCGCGCACAGATGCAGGACTTCTTGGTGATGTTGATCCTGGCGTTGGCGAAGTTGCTTCGTGGATTGCACCGATGCCAGG
>JBEEOC010000046.1:0-18175 GCA_041191845.1 Actinomycetota bacterium
GGGCGCTTGCCAATACTGCCCTGATTAACCACTCTGATGAGTAGACCTGGGTGGTGACCTTGCCATCTTTTCCGATTGAATCGATGGAGAATAATTCGGCCACCTGCCTCCTGGATCCCGAGACCTTGAGGAGGACATCCAAGGATGGCTCCTCACTCTCTACGCCACGTTCTGACAGCTCCGGCTTAGCCTGTCCCTGCTTGATCGAATGAACTCGGTCGAGGCGGAATTTACGCATTTCTCCTGCTAAGTAACAGTAGGCGTTGAGATAGGTCTGAGAATTTTCCACCTCAAGATGGAGTGGATCTACTTCGCGAAGTGAGACCTCATCCCTCACGGGAGACTGATATTCAAGGAGCAGGGATCTACGAGATGCAATAGCCGATTCGATAGTCGGTATAAACGCAGATTGTGGCGCATCTTCAATCTCAATCGCCTCACCGATGAGAGCCTTCAATTGAGTGATGAGTAAGCAAATCTTGTCTACGAATTCCTGACCATCCTCTTCTGCTCGGTCCTTCAAAATCTCAAGTCCAATTAAGAGCGAGGCAACTTCCAATCGAGTAAGGGCTCTTGGAATATCGAGGGTTTCATGGTTATTGATGGTGACATAACCTGTTTCAAAGAAGATTTCGATCAATTCATAAGGCGTGTATCCAGGTAGTCCACACATCGACAGCGCCGTCAACTCACTCGCCATCTCCTTCTCGCTAACCCCGAATTCAGAGGCAAGTTCCTTAAGAGAGATATGCGAATGTGTTGATAAGAATGGAACGAGATCGAGAAGGCGAGAGACCTCTTTTATTGGAGCGCTCTTATTAGCCATGGTTCGTTGCTACCGCTCTGAGATGCGAGATCAACGTTTCGCGGAGATCTTGAGGTTCAACAATGATTGCATTCTCTCCCACCCAAAGGACCTCTCGAATAATGTGTTCTGGTGTGAGAAATTGAACCTCCAACTCATCCCACTCTGAATCGATCTCTGAAACCTTGGCCCCGCTACGTAGATTTGCACCCTTACCTTTTCTCACTTGGATTCGAGCAGTAGAAAACTTCTCTTCATTCTTCATCTCCTCTTCATCGAGCGCCACGAGGTCCACCTCAAAGGCTCCAGAGCGAGTGCCTTGGCTGACAGATGAAGTAAATCGATCGAGGCGGAAAGTCCGCAGAAACTCTTTTTCGGTATCTCGGCCAATCACATACCAATAGCCACGGGAATTGGAGAGGCGGTAAGGCTCTATCTTTCTCACGGTACTTGCAAGATCGCTGTTGAGATATTCAAAGGTTATTATCCGTCGCTCAGTGATCGCTTCGATGATGTCTTCGAGTTGTTCAGGAGCAGACAGTGTTGACGGAGAAATCTCGGTTAGCAGATCTACATCTGCTTCAATTCCTAACGCCTTTAACTTTCGCAGCCCTGATTGGGCACTCTCCCCCAAAGCTGCCTCTCTCCATACCTTCCCTGCTTGTGAGAGAAGGGCGATATCGGTTGCATCAATATCGCTCAGCTGTAATTGGTAGTTCTCAGCCTTAATTCGATATCCAGCCTCATCTTCGAAGAGTGGATCAAAGGTTCCAAGCTCAATCTCTATGCCGAGTGAGCGAAGATCATCCTTATCTCTTTCAAACATGCGATCTTTCGCCTCAGCATCGCCCGAATAACCTGCAACAGTTCGAAATATCTCAGATTTCGTAAGGTAACGTTTAGTAGCAAGGAGTGCGATAGTTAAATTTACTAATCGCTCACTCTTCCGGGACACCGTATGCACCCTTTGCTGGACGACGGCGACGAGCGAGAACTTCAACTCCAGGGGCCATCCGCCTACTTTGGATGAGGAAACCAGTGTGGCCAATCATTCTCTGCTGTGGCCTTACCGCTAAACCTTCATGGTGCCAACCACGGACCATCGTCTCGAGGCTCTCCGGCTCTGTAAAGCGTCCATCTTCTTTGAGCGCTTCAGCAGTTGCTGATAGCTGTGTTGTCGTCGCAACATAGGCGAGAAATACACCACCCGGGCGAAGAACATCAGCTGCCATATCAACACACTCCCATGGTGCGAGCATGTCGAGGACAACTCGATCGAATTTCTCGGTGAAATTCTGTTCCTGAACCGAGCCAACATCGAGTCTCCAGTGAGATGGAGTTCCGGAGAAGTAATTCTCAACATTAGCTGATGCAATCTTTGCGAAGTCATCACGTCGCTCAACGCTATGGACAAACCCTTCAGGTCCAACTGCCCGTAAGAGTGAGAGCGTGAGCGCACCACTTCCCACACCTGCTTCAAGGACTCTTGCTCCTGGATAGATATCTGCAATCCCAACAATCATCGCCGCATCCTTGGGATAGACAATGGTGGCGCCTCGTGGCATGGACAGTACGTAGTCGGCGAGGAGTGGGATAAAGGCAGTGAACTTAAGTCCTGCCGTTGTGCTCACAACAGAGCCTTCTGGAAGTCCGATGAGATCATCATGAACTATCCACCCTTTGTGGGTATGCCACTCTTTTCCAGGTGTGATGGTAAAGCTATAGAGCTTTCCCTTTGGATCGGTTAATTGGATACGGTCACCGGCTTTAAAAAAGCCGCTTCCGATTGCTGGAGTATCAGACACGAAGAGCATCTTAGGTGAGATAGAGCGCCTTCGGCTGGTTATCAAGGCTAAGGTCGCGATATGGAACAGCTCCGTCTCTCCCCTAGTCGCGTCAATGACTTCACCAACTGTCCACAGCTCTATAAATATCGAGCGATTCTCAATCTTCCTGAAGAGATCAGTCTCGATGCCGAGCGGGGAAAGCTCGTTCACTCCGTTTTGGAAGATCTCTTTGAACTACCCCGTCCAGAGCGAGTCCGAGATGCCGCGCTTTCTCTCCTTCCTGGCGCCTGGCAGAGACAGATAGAAGAGAAGCCCGAACTTGCGCCACTCATCACTAGTAATCAAGAGTGGATGGATCGCGCTCAATCATTGATCGAAACTTACTTTTCACTTGAAGATCCAACTGCTTTTGACTCTACATATCGTGAGCTCCATCTAGAAAAGAATTTCACCGATCAGATTTATCTCCATGGTTATGTCGATCGATTAGATGTTGCCCCAACGGGAGAAGTTCGTATCGTTGACTACAAGACCGGTAAAGCGCCTAAGCCTGGTTGGGAGGAGAAGGCGCTCTTTCAACTTCGTGTCTATGCCCTCCTCTACTGGCGAAACGAGGGAGTTCTCCCCCGCTTACTCCAGCTTCTCTACCTCGGCGATGGCAAGACCGTCAAGAGCTCGCCAACAGAGAAAGAATTAGAAGCGACCGAGCGAAAATTGCAGAACATCGGCGATGAGATCCTTACTGCAATTGACACCGATTTCTTCCCGCCCAAGAAGAGCAGGTTATGCGATTGGTGTTCCTTTAAGAATATCTGCCCTGCTCACAACTGAAACGAGAAAATCCCGAAAAACCTTCTCAGCGCTAGTTTGCGTTGAAGTACTTCGCCTCAGGGTGATGAACAATGATTGCAGATGTTGACTGCTCTGGATGAAGTTGGAACTCCTCTGAGAGATGAACACCGATACGCTCTGGTTCGAGCAGTTCACAGAGCTGAACCTGTTGCTCAATATCGGGGCAGGCTGGATAGCCAAATGAGTAGCGTGAGCCTCGGTAGCCCTGATCAAGAATTCCTTGAAGGTCTGGCGCATCTTTATCTCGCACAGAGAACTCTTCACGAACGCGAGCGTGCCAATGCTCAGCAAGGGCCTCTGTGAGTTGCACAGATAAACCATGAAGTTCAAGGTAGTCACGGTAGTTATTTGCCTCGAAGAGTTTATTGGCTGCTTGGCTCACCGTATTTCCCATGGTGACAACGTGGAAGGCAACAACGTCAGTCTTTCCTGAATCCTTAGCGGCGAAGAAATCTGCTATACATAATCTGCGATCACGACGTTGACGTGGGAATGAGAAGCGAGTCCGTTCTTGACCCTTCAGTGGACCTTCGTGGTGCAAGATGACGAGGTCATTGCCTTCGCTCACACATGGGAAATATCCATAGACAACAGCAGCCTCGAGCCATCCTTGTGACTGGACCTCATTAAGAAGTGCTCGCAATCGCGGGCGACCTTCTTCTTCAACCATCTTCTCGTATTCACCACGGGCACCTTTGAGCCCCCACTGTCCTACGAAAAGAGCACGTTCATCGAGCATGCCGACATAGTCAGCAAGTGGAATGCCCTTGATGATGCGTGAGCCAAAGAATGGTGCATTCGGAATATCAATATCTACGGCGACATCACTTCGAGTTGTGTCATCTACCGAGACTTCAGAGTTGCGAGAGACGCTCTTGACCCTACGTTGACGCAACTCTGGCAAGGCAGCACCCGGTTCGCCTCGTTTAACGGCCATGATCGCATCCATAAGGCGAAGCCCCTCAAAAGCATCTCTTGCATATCGAACTTCGCCAGGGAATGTCGACGCTAGATCTTCTTCAACAAAGGCACGTGTGAGCGCTGCGCCACCAAGAACAATCGGCCACTCTTGGTCGAGACCACGAGCGGTGATCTCCTCTAAGTTCTCCTTCATAACAACAGTGGATTTCACAAGAAGACCGCTCATACCAATTGCATCGACGTTGTTCTCAAGGGCTGCATCAATAATCTGATTGACAGTCTGCTTGATGCCGATATTCACAACACGGTAACCGTTGTTGGAGAGGATGATGTCAACGAGATTCTTTCCAATATCGTGAACATCGCCCTTGACAGTGGCAAGGAGCATCGTGCCTCGCCCACCTTCATCGGCCTTCTCCATATGTGGTTCGAGGTATGCAACAGCTGACTTCATGACCTCTGCACTTTGAAGAACGAATGGGAGCTGCATCTCTCCCTTGCCAAAGAGCTCACCCACCACCTTCATGCCTTCAAGGAGATGGTCATTGATGATTGCCAGTGGTGCGATGCCAGATTTCATCGCTTCATCGAGATCTTCGTTGAGGCCAACCTTTTCGCCATCGATGATTCGACGTTGTAAGCGCTCTTCTAGTGGAAGGGCTGCTAACTCCGCTGCTCGACTCTGGCGTGAAGCGGTGAGTTCAACGCCTTCAAAGAGCTGGAGATACTCAGAGAGTGGATCGTAGGTGCAGTTTTCACCATCAAAGACGCGGCGGTCATAGATCAAATCGAGTGCTACTTCTAGTTGGCGTGGCTCAATGCGAGCAATTGGCATGATTTTTGAGGGATGCACGATGGCCGAGGTCAATCCAACCTGGGCGCACTCATGTAAGAAGACTGAGTTGAGAACAACACGAGCAGCAGGATTTAAACCGAATGAAACATTGCTCACTCCGAGCGTTGTCTGGACTTCTGGATAGAGAATCTTTAGCTCGCGGATCGCATTGATTGTTTCTAAACCATCTCTACGGGTCTCTTCTTGACCTGTGGCGATTGGGAAAGTGAGGGTATCAATCATGATGTCACCGAGGTTGACTCCCCAATTGCCGGTGAGATCTTCGATTAAACGCTTAGCAACTCGCACTTTCCATTCGGCAGTTCGAGCTTGACCCTCTTCATCAATGGTGAGAGCAACTACTGCAGAGCCATGCTCCTTAACGAGCGGCATGATGCGAGCAAAGCGAGATGTTGGACCATCTCCATCTTCGTAGTTGACTGAGTTGATGACACAGCGCCCACCGAGTGATTCAAGCCCTGCTTGTAATACCTGAGGCTCTGTTGAGTCGAGCATGATCGGAAGGGTTGAAGCGGTTGCAAAGCGCGATGCGAGCTCTCGCATATCTTTGGCGCCATCGCGGCCAACATAATCAACGCTCAAATCAAGAACATGTGCACCATCGCGAATCTGATCGCGTGCGATTTCAACGCAACTCTGCCAATCCTCTGCAACCAGCGCCTCTCTGAATGCCTTAGAACCGTTAGCGTTGGTACGTTCACCGATTGCTAGGTATGTGGAATCCTGGTCAAAGGGAACAAATTGATAGAGCGATGAGACACCTGGCTCATTAGCCACAGTTCTTTGCGCAGGTTTTACCCCTGAAACCTTCTCGACGACAGCCTTGAGGTGCGCAGGCGTTGTTCCACAACATCCACCAATCAGAGTTAAACCGTAATCTTTTGTGAAGGTCGAAAGGGCTTCAGCTAACTCGTCTGGCGACAGTGGATAGGAAGCGCCGTTAGGCCCAAGTATTGGAAGACCGGCATTGGGCATGACTGAGATTGCAACCTTGGAATTCTTGGCAAGATAACGAAGATGCTCAGACATCTCGGCTGGTCCTGTTGCACAGTTCAAACCAATGAGATCGATATCGAGAGGCTCCAAGGCATCAAGCGCTGCTCCGATTTCAGAACCAAGCAACATTGTTCCTGTTGTCTCAACAGTTACCTGTGCAATGAGAACCACATCGCGATCGAGCGCGTCGAGAACCTCTCGTGCACCATTGACTGCTGCCTTTGCTTGAAGTAAATCCTGAGTCGTCTCAATCAGAAGCGCATCGGCTCCCGCATCGACCAAGCCTTGAGAGGCGATCCGGTAGGCGTCCTTCAGATGCGCATAGGTGGTGTGCCCTAAGGTCGGTAACTTTGTTCCCGGTCCCAAGGAGCCGAGAACAAATCGAGGTTTGTCAGGAGTTGAAAAAGCGTCAGCTGCTTCGCGGGCTATCTTTCCACCAGCATATGCCAGCTCATAGATTCGATCTTCGATTCCATATTCTGCAAGGTTTGCCCAGTTTGCACCGAATGTATTTGTCTCAATCGCATCAACGCCAACAGCTAGATACTCATCATGAACGGCTCGAACCACGTCAGGCCGGGTAACGTTGAGAATCTCATTACAGCCTTCATGGTTCTGGAAATCCTCAAGGGTTGGGTTAGCGGCCTGGAGCATCGTTCCCATAGCGCCATCGGCGATGATTACTCGAGAGGCCATCGCCTTGCGGAGTGCGCCATCACGCCGGCGTTTAACTTGCTCTCTGCTCGTCACAGAGAGGAGGTTACCGTAAGGTGTCGCTTGTGGAGATTCATGAGATACCTGCCCTTCGCTCACCAATCATGGTCATCGCCTTCGGTGGATGGAGTGATGCTGGTGAGGCTGCAACAGGTGTAATCACCCACCTCTTGGCAACTCTCGGTGATGGAGAGAATGAAGGCGTCGAAGCTGAATTAATCGCTGAGGTTGATTCCGAGGATTACTACGATTTTCAAGTCAATAGACCTTTGATCTTCGTCGATGGATCAATGATTAGAAGTCTCACCTGGCCAGGCGTTCAAGTCTTTGGCCTTCGCAATCCAGAAGGTGAGCGTGATTTTGTCTTGGTTCGCGGAGTTGAACCTTCAATGAGATGGAGATCATTTGCCTCAGAACTTCTCGATCTCGCCGATGATTTAGAGGTTGAACTTGTGATCACTCTGGGCTCAATGCTCGCCGACACCCCACATACCAGAGCGATTCCAGTATCAGGCACCGGAGCTCACCCTGACATCGCAGCTCGCCTCGGTGTTGAAGTCAGTCGCTATGAAGGCCCAACCGGCATTTTGGCTGTCATTCAAGATGGATGCGTCCGTAGAGGAATTGATGCGATTGCTCTTTGGGCGGCAGTTCCCCATTACGCAAATGCAACGCCTTCACCGAAGGCGACACTTGCACTTGTCAATGGGTTAGAAGATTTTCTTGAGGTATCGCTTCCGCAAGGGACCCTGCCTGATTTGGCCATCACTTGGGAGAACGCAGTAACTGAGATGGTGAAAGAAGACTCTGATATTGAGGAATACATCAAGACTTTGGAAGAGTCGAAGGATGCCAATGAGATCTCCGATGAATCTGGCGAGGAATTAGCTCGTGAGGTCGAGCGATTCCTGCGTCGACAGAATAATTCAAACGAGAACTAGAGAACGATTCCCAAAAGGGCATCTACAGCTCTAGACAGCTCCCCTGGCTTTCCGCCAGTTGAACCCATCTCACAAGCATTGATCCAATCTTTCAGAATTGAGAGTGCCTGCGGGGTGTTGAGGTTATCTGCCTGAGCTGCGATGAGTCCCTTAATAACTTTATCGGTAGGCGCAGCATCCATCATTGAGAGCGCATTTCGAAAGCGCTCAATCCAGCTAATGGATTCTTGAAGAAGAGAATCACTCCATGTGCGATCTGAGGCGAAGTGGTTCTCCATTAGAGCCCATCTAATTGCCATTGGATCCACGCCAGATGCAACGAGTTTAGAGACAAATACAAGATTGCCGAGGGACTTACTCATCTTCACCCCGTCGAGACCGATCATTCCTGCGTGGACGTAGTGAGTTGCGAACTCCTTACCCTTAAGTACCTTCGCCTGCACGGCCGACATCTCATGGTGCGGGAAGATAAGATCGCTTCCACCTCCCTGAATATCTATTGACGTTGCCTCAGATGGATTTGGGTTTAGGTAGTGAAGAGCGATAGCGCAACATTCGATATGCCAGCCAGGGCGTCCCTGTCCATGGGAACTTGGCCATGAAGGCTCTCCTTCACGATGCCCTAACCAGAGAAGCGCATCGAGTGGATCTCTCTTGCCAACCCTTGTTGGATCTCCCCCGCGTTCTGCGAAGATTTCAAGCATCTGCTCCTGCGAAAGATGTGAGCGGGAACCAAATGCGCTATCCGAGTGAATAGAGAAATAGAGATCCTTATCGACGGTATAGGTGGAGGACTTTTCGACGAGCGTATCGATCGAACGGGTAACGAGTTCCATCGCCTCAACTACTCCGATGTAGTGATCTGGCGGAATGATATGAAGATTGACCATATCGCCCCGAAACAAATCAATTTGGGACTGTGCAAGTTCGCGCCAATCCTGATTATCTCGAGTAGCCCGCTCTAAGAGAGGATCATCGATATCGGTGATGTTCTGAACAAAACGAACTGATGCACCTGTGGCACGGAGATAGCGATTGACCAGATCAAAAGTCAGATATGTGGCTGCGTGGCCTAGATGCGTTGCGTCATAAGGAGTGATTCCACAAACATAGAGGCGATAAAGATCTTTCTTAGCTAGTGGGAACTTCCCACCTCGCGCTGTGTCCCACAGATAAAGTGATGGAATTTCAAAGCGGCTATCGAGTGGCGGAATAGCGACACTTGCCCAGGAATTCATGGGAAAAGAGTAATGCCTAGAAGGGAGGCCATGGGATATGAGGCCACTCTGGATTGGGATGTGGAAATACGGCCGTATCGAGAAGACGATCTATTCGACCATGGAGGGCAGCTATCTCAACTTCAGTAATCAAGTGCATAATCTCATTCGCTTCATTGGAGGCAAGATAACTCTTGAGATCATTTAATTGCGTCAACTCATTTTCGGTAAGTGATTGGCCAGCCCATTGCCACAAAACTGTGCGGAGCTTGTCATCAACATGAAATGTCACGCCATGATCACAGACATAGAGATAGCCAGAGGTGCTCGGCAAAAGATGCCCAATCTTTCGATCAGTGTTGTTGATAACTGCATCGAGCAGTGCGACTTGTCGTAGACCTGCTTCATCACTTCGAAAAAAGGTCTCGAGATCAACACTCTCATCAACATCAACCCACTGTTGCACCATGCCAGGTCCAAATGGACCATCTCGAAGAATCGTCAATGGAATGCGGTTCGTGCCTAAGGCTCGATCGACTAAATAAGATGCACGTTCGCGGTGAGCGAGGGCTCCATCTGGAAAATCCCATAGTGGTCTTTCACCAGCAATCGGTTTATAGATCGCCTTTGTGCTCTCCTGACCATTTGACACCTCTACGAAGAGTGTCGCATTACTGGCATCTACCAGACGACCTTCAACCACTATCTCGCCGGTGGTTAAAAGCTCGCTCATCGACGATACCCGTTTGCTCGAGCGCAGAGATGACCCTCAGGATTGATGGGAAGACCACAGAATGGACAGGGTTGGCGACCGGCAGCAATGACCAACTCCGCTCGGTCATGGAAAGTCTTCGCTTGAGATGGAGTGATGAAGAGCCGGATAACTTCAACCTCTGGGTTGATCTCGATCTCATCTTCATCATCGCTGTTGAGATTGAGTTCTCTCAAATCCACTTGAATCTTCTCCGTTGCTTCATCATAGAAAATCGCTATGGAGCCAACCCGGAACTCATCGAGTACCGGATTCTCAAGCGGTAGTGAATCGCGCACCAGCGCGGGTCTTGGTGCCAGGGGATGAACAAGGCGAATCTCCTTGAGCATGTAGTTCAACCGTTCGCTGAGAGCTGCAACTTGAGACTTCTCTAACGAGGTAGAAAGCAAAAGGTTTCCAGAGCGAACCTGTAGGAAGAATATCCTATCCCCCGGCACACCGACCGTACCAACGGTAAAGCGTTCTACCTCGTTGATAATTCGAACCATATTCAGCCGAGAATCTCTTTGAGCGAACCGCTGTTGTTGAGGGTGAGAAGAGAGATCGCTTTACTATCTCCACGGAAGATCGTGAAGGAAGCCGGAGAAATCTCTATCTTCTGAAAGTCATCTAGCTTCTGACCCAGTGCATGAGAGACAACCAGTTTGATGGTGTCTGAGTGGGAGACAATCAAATGAACCTTCTCTCCCTTAATTGCTCTGATGTCGGAGAAGGCCGAGACTGCGCGATTCTGTGCTCTTCTAAATGATTCACCATCGGGAAAGGTGAAGCGAGACGGGTTCTGTTGAACATCCTTCCAGAGCGGGCTTCTACGTAGCGTTGAAAGTTTCTTGCCGCTCCAGCTGCCAAAATCTATCTCGGAGAAGCCATCGATGATGGCGAATGACTCAAGTGAACGCGAATATGGAGAGCGGAGCCAAGGATCTATTGTGAGATGGCAACGCTCAATCGGGCTGATGTGAATCTGGTTGATTCGATTCTTGCCGATTCTCTCCACCAACCCAAGCGCATCCTTCTTACCTTGAGAAGAGAGGCCAACACCTGGCAATCGACCCGTCAAAGTGCCTGCTGCATTTGCGGCAGAGTGGCCATGGCGCAGGAAGATATAGGTACTCACCACAATCCTCCTTCGTAATTTCAACACGCTTAGTGCCAAGGTTAGCGACTTATTAGAGGTTGGTCTTGCTAAGGTCGCGCTCATGGAGATGCGCCGGGCTGGTAAAAGTGGTTTGACGCTCTCACGTCTTGGCCTAGGAACAATGACGTGGGGCCGTGATACCGATACTCATGAGGCGGCCGATCAATGTCGCGCCTATATCGAAGCCGGTGGAAACTTCCTCGACACCTCTCCCATCTATGGCGATGGAGATTCCGAGCGGGTAATCGGCGGAATGATCGGCACCCTCTTTGAGCGCAGTGAAATGGTGATTGCGACAAAGGCAGGCATCCAACTCATTAATGGTGAGCGAACCATCAATAACTCTCGACAGAGCTTGATCAACGAACTTGATAAGTCGCTGGCACGTTTGGGAACGGACCATGTCGACCTCTGGCAGATACATGGATGGGACCCGCACACTCCTTTGGAGGACACGCTCTCTGCTCTCGACTATGCCTACACAAGTGGCAAAGCTCGATATGTCGGAATATCAAACTTCTCTGGTTGGCAAAGCTCCCGAGCTATCACGTTGCAGGAGCTCCATGGACTCAAAGCCCCAATCGTGACGTTAAGCAACGAGTATTCACTTCTCAATCGTGGCGTTGAAGATGAAATTTTGCCGTGTGCTGATGATCTTAATGTTGGCTTCCTCGCATGGGCGCCACTTGCTCGCGGAGTGCTCACTGGAAAATATCGCCACGGAATCCCAAGTGATTCACGGGCAGCGGCACCGCACTTTGTTAAGCATGTGGAGCCATATCTCAATGATACGAGTTCAAGAATTGTTGAAGCGATTTCAGTGGCGGCAGAAGGTTTAGGATTTGCTCCACTTGAGGTTGCACTCGCTTGGGTTCGTGACAATCCACTAGTGACATCAGCGATTGTTGGCGCCCGAACTGGCGCTCAGATGCGCGGAATCCTCAAAGCAGAAGAGATCACTCTTCCTTACACCATTCGTGAAGTTCTCGACGAGGTCTCAGCAGTTTTCTAAGAAGTCGTTGAGAACTTTCACGCCAAATTTAAGGCCAGCGATTGGGACTCGCTCGTCAACGCCATGAAAGAGCGCCATGAAATCCAAATCTGGCGGGAGCATTAGCGGGCTAAAGCCATACCCAATGATTCCAAGTTCAGAGAGGGCTTTATTATCTGTTCCACCGCTCATCGTGTATGGGACTGGAATACCCTTTGGATCTTCCCGAACAATGGCAGCGCACATCGCCTCAACAAGTGGTCCGCCAAACTCCACCTCAAGGGCAATATCGTGCGTGAGAGTCTCAATCCGAATATCTGGGCCAACAATTTCGCGAATCGTTGCATTGAGTTCATCCTCGTAACCGGGTAGGAATCGTCCATCGACTGTTGCGCTAGCGCTACCAGGAATGACATTTGCCTTATAGCCAGCCTCGAGAATTGTGGGATTGGCAGTATTTTGCAGAGTTGCACCAATCATTCGCGCTGTTGGTCCAATCTCCTTCAGAAGCGGACGGAGATCGTTTTCGTCATAAGGCTTTCCAGTTGCTTCAGCAATCTTCTTAAAGAGAAGCTTGACGGTTTTTGTATATCGCTGCGGCCATTGGTATCGACCGATCTTTGCTACAGCTTCAGAGAGTGCAGTCAGAGCGTTCTCATCATTCATCATCGAACCGTGACCGGCGCGACCATCTGCAGTGAGTTTCATCCAATGGATACCTTTTTGGGCAGCCTCGACAAAATAGAGACGCTTTCCGTCGCCAACTGTGACAGAGAATCCACCCACTTCTGAGATTGCCTCAGTACATCCAGCAAATACTTCTGGGTGATGGGCCGTCATATAACGAGAGCCGTAGGAACTGCCGGCCTCCTCATCTGCAAAGAAGGCGAGAACTATGTTGCGGGGCGGCTTATATCCAGTGCGTGCCCAACGACGGACAATCGCTAAGAGCATGGCGTCCACGTTCTTCATATCAACGGCTCCGCGACCCCAGATCATTCCATCCTTGATCACAGCGCCAAATGGATCAACGCTCCAATCGTCAGCATTTGCAGGAACAACATCGATATGTCCGTGAACAACAAGACCAGGACGAGATTGGTCGGCGCCTTCGATATTGGCGATCACGTTGCAACGATTGGGTGCAGACTCGTATATCTTCGCCTCGATCCCCACTTCGGCAAGTGACTTCACAAAGTATTCAGCGACCGCTTTCTCATCGCCCTTGCCCTCGCCATAGTTGACGGATGGGATACGGATGAGGTCCTGACAGATGGAGATGGTTTCTTCTTCTAAAGATGTGAAATCGTTGCTCATAGTTGCATTCTCTCCTATAAAGCCATGGCAGTGGGGGTTCTGGAGAGCTCCTTTTGCGTGTGAGGCAACGCATTGCTATCCTTGCCCACGTAATTCGACCCCATCTCGTAGGCTTATGGCATACGCGGCGGGGACACTCGTCCGGGTGGCGGAATTGGCAGACGCGCTAGCTTGAGGTGCTAGTTCTCGCAAGGGATTAGGGGTTCAAGTCCCCTTTCGGACACAGATAGGGAGCATGGGATGCAACTCGACCAAGCTCTCGCACTTATACGAGATATCCCCGACTTTCCTAAGCCGGGGATTCTCTTTAAGGACATTACCCCTCTCCTTTCAGATGCCGAAGCTTTCGCGCTTATTATCAAAGTACTTACCGGCGATCATGAGAGCTATACCCAGGTCGCCGGAATCGAAGCTCGTGGCTTCATCCTCGCCTCCGCTGTTGCGATCAAGAGCGGCAAAGGATTCGTTCCGATTCGCAAGGCTGGCAAGCTCCCCCACACGACAATCTCTAAGAGTTACGGCCTTGAATATGGCGTTGATGTCATAGAGGCGCACATCGATGCAGTTCAGCCAGGTGAACGCATCCTCCTGATTGACGATGTCCTTGCAACAGGTGGAACTTTGATTGCAGCACTTGAAATCTTGCAAGAGCTTGAGGCAGAAATCTCCGAAGTAGTTGTCCTCTACGAGATTCAAGCCCTCCAAGGACGTGCACGCATCCTAGAGAAGTTCCCCCATATCTCTATTCGAGCGATAGTGAGTGAGTAAGTGAGAATTCCACAGATCCAGGCGCTTCGCGCCCTTGCTGCGATTCTTGTTCTCCTCTTCCATGCGCACTTAGTTGGTGGCGGCTATATCGGCGTTGATATTTTCTATGTCATCTCTGGCTATCTCATCACTGGCCTGATTGTGAGAGAGATTGAAGATCGTGGCGAGCTTAATTTCAAAGCTTTCTATATTCGCCGCATTAAGCGGTTGCTACCAACTTCATTCTTTATCTTGATGGTAACTGCGCTATCAGCCTGGTATTTCTATCCAGGAACGATGCGTGAAGATCTGGGAAGACACATCTTCGCGGCAGCTGTCTATGTGTCGAATTTCCTCTTCGCCTTCTGGCAGATGGACTATCAGAATCTCAATGCGATTCCGCCCGTTGTGGTTCACTTCTGGTCTTTGGCAGTTGAAGAGCAGTTCTACCTTTTCTGGCCGGTAATTGTTCTGGTCGCCTATAAATTGGGAGGAAGGCGCCGCCTCTTCCAGATTATCGGCGCTATCACTATCGCTTCCTTCCTCTTTAGCCTCTATCTCACCGAGGTCTCACCAACCTGGGCTTTCTATTCACTACCAACTCGTGCATGGGAACTTGGCGTAGGCGCTCTCTTGCTCGCGATTCCAGCTAAGTACAAGCTCTCATCGTTTTATCCTTGGGCTGCCCTTGCCCTGATTCTCTACTCGACCTTCCTCTATACCGAAAAGACTGCTTTCCCAGGAACGGCAGCCCTTGCACCAGTCATCGGAACTGCTGCTGCAATTGCATCCATATCTTCATGGCCAAAAATCTTTAACTTCTTCAGCAATCTGCGTATCACTCAATGGCTTGGTGAAATCTCATATCCGCTCTATCTATGGCACTGGCCACTACTCGTGATTCCAATGGTCTATCTAGGTCGTGGTCTATCTATTTACGAAAGAGCGATTGCAATACTGGCAACGCTCCTTTTCGCAGACCTCACCCACCGATTTATTGAGCAGCCAATCCGCCATATGACGATTGCACCGAAGAAAGTTGTAACAGGAGCGGTCATCGCAACCCTGATTGCGACCGGAACCGGACTTGCTATCACTGCTACAGCAAATAACACGATCACTTTGAGCACAGGACAAACATATTCACTCGATCAGATCATGGAGAAGCCAAAGGTCTATCTCGATGATTGTCATGTCAACAATGGTGAAGTTCTCTCGGGTGACTGCACTTACGGACCAAAGACTGATCGCAATATTGTTCTCTTCGGCGATTCCCATGCTGCGCAATGGATGCCGGTGCTGGAGAAGTTAGCCTATGAGAAGAACTTCACCCTGATCTCCCTGACTAAGTCGGCCTGTCCGGGCCCGGCTGTCGTAAAGGTGGAGACAGGTGGATATAAGAACGCTGACTGCGATGAGTGGCGGAAGAACTCCATTGAGCGAATTCAGAAGCTCAAGCCGATGGCTGTTCTTGTCAGTGGCATGCAGCACTTTGAACTTCCACGAGGTTATGCCGATCGCGCCTCTTGGTGGCGTGAAGGTCAGGAGAAGACTTTTGCCGCACTTCGGGGCTCTTCAGCGAACATCATCTATATCTCTGACACCCCACACCCACAGCGAGATATTCCAAGTTGCATTGCGGCGGGTCGATTCGATAAGTGCAACTCGACAGAACCTTCTGAGGCGATCTTCTCCCCTGGCTGGAAACAGATCAACCCAACATCCTGGTTCTGTGCTGAGAAGTGTCCAGCGATACTTAATGGGGTTGTCATTTATCGTGATGCCTCCCACATCAGCGTCCTAGGTTCCGAGATGGTCAAGCCACAGCTCCTAAGCACCTTGATATCGCTCGGCGTATTTCCTTCAAATTGAGGAATTCAGTTAACGGTCATGGCAAGATGGCGCCATGGCTGAGTTGATCTATTACTGCGGAACTATGGATAGCGGTAAGTCCACCCTGGCACTCCAAACAGCCCATAACCACCAATCACGAGGCCGTGGTGGTCTGATCTTCACCAGCCACGACCGAGCAGGTTCGGGCGTTATCTCATCTCGTCTGGGACTTCAAAGTCCAGCGATTGAAGTAGTCCCAGGTTTTGATATCCATAAGTTGGTTGTCGACAAACTCTCAATGGGTGAGCGTATTGATTACATCATCTGCGACGAGGCACAGTTCTATGAGCCAGAACAGATCGATGGATTAGCCCGAATCGTCGATGGCCTCGGCATCGATGTCTATGCCTTTGGAATTCTCGCTGACTTTAGAACAAAACTCTTTCCTGGCTCTGCTCGCTTGGTGGAGTTAGCCGATCGCGTCAACACCCTTCAAGTTGAAGCGCTCTGTTGGTGCGGATCTCGCGCCACACACAATGCTCGCACCGTCAATGGCGTGATGGTCACAGAGGGCGAGCAAGTTGTTGTCGGAGATGTAAGCAAAACCGATGAAGTAGCGTATGAAGTTCTCTGTCGCCGCCATCATATGCGTCAAGTGACAGCGAGAGCATCGCGAGCCGGACACATCTCAACAGATCCACTCCCCTTTGGCGAGAAGTAGTCAGACTCTTAGATTGAGTGAACTAGCGTTGCAATAATCGGTGCTAAAAATAGCGCCGGTAGAAGATTTGCAACTGCAATCTTCTTAATATCGAGAAGGCGTAATCCAATTCCGACGAGCATCAGACCTCCGCAAATTGTCATCGCATCAATCTGATATTGCTCCAGAACATTTCCCGCAAGCCATCCAATTACTGTCCAACTGCCCTGATAGATGGCAAGCGGAATGATGGATGCTGCTACTCCCCATCCAAGGGTGGAGGCGAAAGCCATGGCGGCGAAGAAGTCGAGCGATGATTTGAGGAGAAGTTGGTCGATACCTTGCGACATTCCATCGCTAATACTTCCCAAAATCGCAAGCGGACCAATCAGAAAAAGCAGCGAGGCTGTTACAAAACCCTCGACAAAAGGGCTCTCTTGGGATGCGCGGAACTTCTTTCGTAGGCTCTCACCAAAGATATCGAGCTTGCTCTCAAGTTTGAGGGCGTTGCCAATAAAGCCACCAAGGAGCATTGTGAGGAGAATGACGAGAAGGGGTGAGCCCTTCGGAAGGGTTTCCGTGAAGCTCTCTGACCATAATGGAGCAAGCGCTCCAACTGCTCCTAAGATTGTGATCAAACCCAAGATATCGGTGATGGATTTCTGCGAACCACTCTTGAGACGATGGCCAACTGCGATTCCAATCGCTGAACCTATAACAATTGCAAAGACATTGATCAGCGTCCCTAGACCGATAAACATGGGTCCACTATAGACTCAACTCATGTCCTCGCTTCTGAGATTTGTCGCGCCCCATAAAACTATTCCTTCTACTCCTTGGCGAGCAGATCATCGGTGGCAGCTCTCACCTCTTCGAATAGCGATTCTCTTCTTTGGACTTGCGATATTTGGGCTAGGCGATTCACTCTTGGTTCAAGGTCACGTTGGCAATGCGCCCTGGACGGTCTTTGCCCAAGGGCTCTCTCTGAAGACCGACTGGTCTCTCGGTCTTTCAACTGCAATCATCTCAATAGCAGTATTGCTTCTCTGGATCCCACTCAAAGAGCGACCAGGCTTTGGAACGATTGCAAATATCGTAATCATTGCTTCTTTTATACAAATCGGCACTGAAATCTTTCCGCGCCAAGAATCCGCAGGGATGGGCATCCTCTTCGCCCTCCTTGGAATCGCCATGGTCGGTATTGGCTCCGCTCTCTACATCACCTGCGGCTTGGGGCCTGGTCCTCGTGATGGCACGATGACAGGGCTCCATAGGGTCACTGGAGTCCGCGTGGGGCGCGTTCGCCTTGCTATTGAGGTGACAGTTCTCCTAATCGGTGCCGCCATGGGTGGAACCGTCGGCGTGGGAACCCTCCTCTTTGCGCTCTTGATTGGCAACTCAATCGCTATTTCTCTCGGCGTTTTGGCGCGCCTGACCAGCCAGTAACTTTTCGCCCTCTATAAACTGGCCACCTTCTCTCGGTCTGTGAGCCGTCATTTCACACGGGGTCGCAAACACCCCCGTTAACAAAATCAGGAAGGTCCACCATGCTCGATAGCTTCTTCAAAATAACAGAACGTGGATCCAC
>JBEEOC010000047.1:0-11158 GCA_041191845.1 Actinomycetota bacterium
CTACCTGCACATGATTTGCAAAAGGTCGTAGTTGCCTTTGCAGCAGAGACAGATGGAGATCTCAAAGCCCTAGCCCTGGCTAAGTTAGAGCGAAAGAAGGCTGATCTCATTTACCTCAACAATGTTTCCGGGGGAGCAATCTTCGGTTCGGTCAATACATCTGGCGCGATATTGGATAAGTCGGGAATACTGGAAGAATTTGCTGATGTGAGCAAGGAAAAGCTTGCAGATGCACTCATCAATCACGCAATCACGAGAATGAATAAGTTAGGCTAGCCCAATGTCAAAGCGCCTCTTCACATCAGAATCAGTAACCGAAGGTCATCCAGATAAGATCGCAGATCAAATCTCCGATGCCATCCTCGACTCTCTCTTAACTCAAGACCCTGCCAGCCGCGTTGCTGTGGAGACCTTGATTACAACCGGTCAGGTCCATGTTGCAGGTGAGGTGACAACATCAGGGTATGCCGATGTTATGGGTATTGTCCGAGATACTGTTATCGGTATCGGCTATGACTCATCTGTAAAAGGTTTTGATGGAAATAGCTGTGGTGTTTCAATCTCGATTGGCCAGCAATCTCCAGATATTGCACAAGGCGTCAATGATGCATTTGAACATCGCGTTGCGGCGGCAAGCGATCCGCTCGATCTTCAAGGTGCTGGCGATCAGGGTTTGATGTTCGGATATGCCTGTGACGATACAAAAGAGTTGATGCCCCTTCCAATCTACTTGGCTCATCAACTCTCACAACAGCTCTCACTCGTTCGTAAATCAGGTCAGCTCCCATATCTTCGCCCTGATGGCAAGACTCAGGTAACGATTGAATATGATGGCGATCGCGCTGTCGCCCTCGATACCGTTGTCATCTCGAGCCAGCATGCCGAGGAAGTCGATGTGGCCAAGCAACTCACCCAAGAAATCATCAAGTACGTTATTGATCCGATCCTTGAGAAGATTGATCTGCCACGTAAGGATCTTCGCACTTTGATCAACCCAACTGGTCGCTTCGTTGTTGGTGGTCCGATGGGTGATGCTGGTCTTACTGGTCGCAAAATCATCGTCGATACATATGGTGGAATGGCTCGCCACGGTGGCGGCGCCTTCTCCGGTAAAGATCCATCAAAGGTTGACCGTTCTGCTGCATATGCAATGCGCTGGGTTGCGAAGAATGTTGTTGCAGCAGGTCTGGCTCGTCGCTGTGAGGTTCAAGTTGCCTATGCAATCGGTAAGGCTCAGCCTGTCGGTGTATTTGTGGAAACTTTTGGGACAGAAACTGTGCCAGTAGCAAAGATCCAAGAGGCAGTTACCGCAGTCTTTGATCTCCGCCCTGCAGCGATCATTCGCGATCTCAATCTCCTTCGCCCGATTTACTCTCAGACAGCTTCGTATGGGCACTTCGGTCGTGAGCTTGCCGATTTCACATGGGAGAAGACTGATCGCGTTGCAGCACTCCAAGCTGCTGTGAAGTAAATAGGCGATAACCTCCGAATTCATGATGGCTACCGGCAGGCTCATCCTTAAACGTGAGCTTGCCGCTACGCCACCAGTTGCACCGTCTGGTCCGTTTACCGCAGCCCAGGTCTGGGTAGATGTTTCTGTCTATCACCTCGATAGCACATTCACATATCTCATCCCGGGGAACCTCGCAACGAAGGTGAAGGTCGGATCATTCGTTCTTGTGCCATTTAATGGAAGAGATGTCACGGCCCTGGTTGTCGAATTATCTGCACCGGAGAGTCTCTCTGGCCTTAAGTCAATAATTAAAGTGATCGGCGACATTGCCTTGGTGACTCCTGTAATCATTGAGGTGATTAAGGAAGCATCTGCTAGATATGCAGCTCACCCCTTTGACATCATTCGGTCTGCCATTCCTGATAGGGCGGTAGCCATTGAGAAGCGCTATCTAGGCCAAAGTGATCTTTATCGAAGCCTCTCTGGCTCTGGAAAGCGGACCTACCTGCAGTTGCCACCTTATAAGTCTCGAACTGAACTAATTGCGATGAAGGTAAAGGAATTCTCACAGGACGGGGGAGTTCTGATTATTCTTCCCGACACTTCGGAGGTGGGAAGGCTCTCAGCGCATTTGACCGCTCTCCACATCGATCATTCCCGTGTTGATTCAGCGCAAGCTAAATCTGAGAATTTTGAGTCATTTCTCAAAGCGCGCTTAGGCGCTGTTAAGGTTGTAATCGGGACTCGTTCAGCGGTATTTTCTCCAGTTTCCGAATTAAAGAATGTCATTATCTATAACGATGGCTCCGAACATTTCTATGAGCGCAGATCACCGGGTTGGAATGTGAGAGATATTGCATTACTGAGAGCGCGTCATGAAGGCTTCCATATTTCTTTTGCTGGTTACACGCCGAGTACCGAACTTGCTCGTTTAATTGATCAGGGTTGGATTCAATTCAAGCGAAGTAAGAGCAAAGTCAGGGTTAATATCTTTCCTCAAACTACAGGGGAGTTACTACCTTCTCGAGCGATCTCGCCGATAAAGGGGGCTCTAGCCAAAGGCCCTGTTCTCTTCATCGTGCCCTTGAAGGGCTATGCCCAGGCAATTCGTTGTGCTCAGTGCAAGACTATCTCTCGATGTGAGTGCGGTGGTGCTCATGAGAAGAAAACCCTTAGCTCTCCGATTTCCTGCAATCACTGCCTCAAGACAACTGCCAATTGGAAATGTATCTGGTGCAAGAGCGAGAGGCCATCAATGCAATCGCGTGGAATCGAAAGGCATGCTCATGAGTTAGGTCTGCTCTTTCCGGGAGTTGCGACAGTAGTGTCAACTGCAGATCACCGAATCAGATCTGCCATCTCTCGTGGAATTGTTATAGCAACGCCTGAACTTGCCCCGTTGAGCCCATCGGGATATTCCGCTGTGGTGATCCTCGAAGGAAATCGCTTTCTCAACCAACCTGATATGCGAGCAGGTGATCGTGTTCGTGAAATGTTCTTCTCGCACGCCGCACTTGTATCTAGCGATGGATTTGTGGCGCTCGTTCAGGATGAGGGCCATCTCATCGCCACATCACTTACAACATGGAATCCAATGCCGGCAATCGCTCGTGAACTAGAAGAGCGGGCGACGCTCTCGCTTCCGCCATATGTCCGTTCAATTAAGTTGATTATGGATAGCGGCGAGATAACACGTCTCGAGAAAGCGCTTTCTCAAGCACGAGAAGAGGACCGGATTCCCCCTTCAACAAAGATTCTTGGACCGATCCACAATGGAGAAAAAGCCGCTCTGATTCTGACGGTCGATGTTGCCCAAGGTGATGAACTCATCTCTACAATCCATGAATTTATGAGAAGGCGAAGTGTGGCGAAGAAGAGTCTGCCATCGCTACGAATCGACCCATATTCCCTCTCTCATTAGATAGACTTAAGCCATGCCGATTAAGCCTATTCGCCACTTTGGTGACCCGGTTCTAGTGACCCCTGCTTCGGAGGTCTCTGATTTCGATAAAGAATTGCGAGAGCTCGTCAAAGACCTCACAGAGACAATGCTCAACGCTCCAGGAGCAGGTCTTGCCGCGCCACAGATTGGTGTTCCGCTGCGAGTCTTTGTCTGGGACGTCGACGGTGAATTAGGCCATCTCATCAATCCTTCGCTTGATTTGAGTAGTGAGATGCAAGAAGGCGATGAGGGATGTTTGAGTTTTCCGGATCTTGTCTATCCAACCCCTCGTGCATTTAGGGCGGTCGCTAAAGGTTTTAATATGCACGGAGAACCTATCGTTGTGGAGGGAACGGAGCTCCTTGCTCGCGCCCTCCAGCACGAGACAGATCACCTCGATGGCATTCTCTTTATTGATCGTCTATCTGAAGAGGACCGTAAGGCGGCCATGCGCGAGATTCGTGAATCAGAGTGGTTTGGAATGGCAACTGAACTTGGCCTTGACCCGAAGATCAAAGTCTCACCACACAGCCCCTTTGGTCGCTAAGAGATGCGGATCGCTGTTGCGGCATCACCAGAAGTTGCTCTCCCCACGATAGAGGCGCTTCAGGCATCTTCTCATCAACTTGTTCGAATCATCTCCCAACCAGATAGGCCAGCAGGCAGAGGCAAGGTCCTTACTCCTACCCCTGTCTCACTCTGGGCTATTGAGCACGGCATAGAACTTGTTCGCCCTGAAGATAAAGAGGCAATCGCACCGCATGTTGAAGATGTCGATTGCGTTATCACAATCGGATATGGACTCCTTATCCCAGCCCACATCCTCGAGATTCCACGCTATGGCTTCCTCAATCTCCATTTCTCGCTTCTTCCTCGTTGGCGAGGAGCTGCGCCAGTTCAGAGAGCAATTGAGGCGCAAGATCTAGTCACTGGCGTCACTGTCTTTCAACTCGATAGCGGGATGGATACCGGTCCTATCTATACAACTCATCGCTTTGCACTCGATGACGATATTTCTAGTGATGAATTGTTTGAGGAGCTCGGGCTTCTCGGGGTAGATGCGGTCCTTGAAACGCTTGAGAAGATCGAACTTGGTTTCAGGCCAACGCCTCAACCAACGGATAGCGCTACTCGAGCCCTTAAGCTAACTCGTGATGAAGGTCGGATCGACTGGAATTTAGACGCCAAGGCAGTGAGCGCAAAGATTCGTGCCTTTACCTCGAATCCTGGAGCATGGACAAATTTTAGAGGAGCTTCGATCAAAATTGCATCGCCTGTCATAACAGATATTGAATTGATACCTGGTGAAATTGTCCTGCGCGATAAGAAAGTGATTATTGGCACCTCCACCCATGCTTTGGAAATTGGTGTTATCACCGCCTCTGGAAAAACTCCTATGGATGCACAGGCTTGGGCCAATGGAGCCCGATTAGCTCCTGGGGAGAGATGTGAGTAACTTCCCTCCGAAGAAGTTCACCAAACCTCGGCCAGATGCTGCAAGACTCCTTGCTTATGACATTATCTCTGAGGTTAATCGCCGCAATGGATATTCAAACCTCCTGCTCCCACAAGCGCTCTCCTCGTCAACGTTTGATGAACGTGATCGCGGCTTCACTACAGAATTGGTCTATGGAACTTTGCGCATGCAAGGTCTCTATGACTATATCTTCACTCAGATAAGCGATCGCAAGTGGAGTGAGGTTGATGCTGGCATCGTAGATCTAGCCCGGTTGGGAGCCCACCAAATCTTCACGATGAGGACCCCGCTCCATGCCGCTGTCTCTGCAACAGTCGATGTTGCTCGGAAACAGTTGGGGGAGTCAAAAGGCAGTTTTGTGAATGCTTTGATGCGTAAGGCAAGCGCAAAGGAGCTTGATGAGTGGCTCGCACCTGTTCGAGCGATGAAAGATGATGTTGCACGGTTAGCGATCGAGTATTCACACCCTGAGTGGATCGTCTCGGCCTACTTCGATTTGTTGAAGGATATTGCGCTCGTTGAGGCGGAGTTAATCTCTAATAACACTCCCGCAAAGCCAACCCTTGTCTCGTGGCCAGGTGCTTCAACGCAAGAGGATTTAGTTGCATTAGGCGCGCAACCAACTCCATATTCGCCATATGGAGCAAAGTTTGATGGTGCGCCAGGATCACTTGAACTCATTCGTCATCGCAAGGCTGGCGTGCAGGATGAAGGCTCGCAGCTGGTCGCCGATATTTTCGCGAAAGTCACCCACGAAGCGCAGATCACGTTGGATTTGTGCGCCGGCCCGGGTGGAAAGGCTGCGCTCCTTTCACATATATGTGATGTTTCGGGAAGAGATTTTGTCGCCAATGAGATCTCAGTACCTCGGGCTAAGTTGGTAAAGAATGTCATTGGAAAGTTTGGAGTCATCACAGGTGATGGTCGCTCCATTGCAGATCATGGTAGAACTTTTGATGCAATCCTCGCAGATGTTCCTTGCACCGGTTTGGGTGCCCTACGAAGGAGACCTGAAGTTCGTTGGCGCAGAACTATCAAGGATTTGGCTCCACTATTGCAATTACAGATGGAGCTCAGTGATGCCGCCATATCTGTCCTAAATCCAGGTGGCTATTTCGGATATGCAACGTGTTCTCCACATTTTGCTGAAACGACCGGACAGGTGAGGCAGATCCTTAGATCTCATCCCGAGCTCTCGCTCGTTGATATCAATAGTTACCTACCTGCAAATCTCGTGGATGCAACGAGAGAAGGAGCGCTATCCCTGTGGGGACACCGCCACAACACAGACTCGATGTTTCTGGCAATCTTTAAGAAGGCGAATTAACCTTTGGCTATGAATGAAGTGAGAATCACCCCTAGCATTCTCAATGCTGACCTATCCCACCTCAGTGATGAGATAGCTAAAATCGCTTCTGTCTCAGATTTCATCCACCTAGATGTGATGGACAATATCTTCGTCCCTAATTTCACCTTTGACTTTGATCGCGCTTCCTCAATTATCAAATCCTCACCAGTTCCAATTGACTCGCACCTGATGGTGGCCGAGGTTGATGAGATAGCTATCGCTTATGCCCAGGCTGGCAGCGCGAGCGTGACTATCCATGTGGAGGCGGTTCGGGATATCCGGCGAACAACACGGGGGATTCGAGCAGCAGGTGCAAGAGCAGCAATTGCGCTTAAACCGGCTTCCGCAATTGAAGATTATGAAGAGTACTTATCTGAGATCGACATGGTTTTGATTATGACGGTTGAGCCTGGCTTTGGTGGACAACCTTTTATGGAGGAGATGCTTGCAAAGGTGAGCGCCACTCGAAAATTGATCGGTGATCGACCAATCTGGCTTCAAGTTGATGGTGGAATATCTCTATCGACCATTGAGAGAGCCCATGATGCCGGCGCCGATACCTTTGTGGCAGGAAGTGCTGTCTTTAAATCAGAAGATCCAGCCTCAATGGTGCAAGCGCTTCGTCAGGCTGTTTCGCATCACTGAAGATTAATGAGGAGAGAGATTTCACCTCGTTCGAGTAGAATCAGACCATGAAATCTTTCGATTCATTGTGGAGCGAGCTCAGCGAGAAGATCGCTACCCGACCTGAAGGCTCAGGAACTGTCGCGGCAGTTGATGCCGGCGTTCACACAATCGGAAAGAAGATTCTTGAAGAGGCAGGCGAGGTCTGGCTTGCAGCAGAACATGAAAGCGATGAGGCCCTGGCAGAAGAAATCAGTCAGTTGATCTATCACCTGCAGACTCTGATGCTAGCTCGTGGCTTAAAGCCAGAAGATATCTACCGTTACCTATAGAGAGTTGATCATGTTACGTATAGCTATTCCAAATAAAGGCTCTCTCGCAGACTCCTCCATAGCCATCCTCAAGGAAGCTGGCTATCGTCAGCGGACTGACTCACGTGACCTCATCCTGACTGATGTTGCAAATGGTGTGGAGTTTTACTATCTCCGTCCACGCGATATCGCGATCTATGTTGGTTCAGGTGAGTTAGAAGCTGGTATTACCGGAAGAGACCTCCTCATCGATTCTGGCGCTAGCGCTGAAGAAGTTCTTGCACTTGATTTTGGTGGTTCAACCTTTAGATTCGCAGGTCCGGCTGGTTCAAATCTTTCTCTTCCAGGCATAGCAGGAAAGCGTGTAGCAACTGCATATCCGGGTCTTGTTGAAAATTACCTGACTAGCCATGGCATCAACGCATCAGTGGTTCGCCTAGATGGTGCGGTGGAGAGTTCAGTTCGGCTAGGTGTTGCAGATGTGATTGCAGATGTTGTGAGCACAGGAAATACCCTTCGCCAGGCAGGGCTTGAGGTCTTTGGTGATCCAATCCTTTCTTCGGAGGCTATTTTGATCAAACGTCCCGGAGAGGCAGTTCCTGCGGGATTAGATATTTTGATCCGACGACTTCAAGGAGTTGTGACCGCACGTCAATACGTGTTACTTGATTATGACGTGCCAAAGAGTTCGGTCGATAAGGCTTGTGCAATCACGCCAGGACTGGAATCACCAACAATCTCACCACTTCAGAAAGAAGATTGGGTTGCAGTTCGCGCGATGGTCCTTCGAACAGAGACTAATCGCTTGATGGACGAGTTATGGGCGCTGGGTGCCCGTGGAATTCTCGTTACCGATATCCACGCCTGCAGACTCTAGCTACTTACTTGCTTCGCCTGCCTCTTCAACCTCTTCTCTAGTTATTCCGAGGAGATAGAGGACTGAATCTAAATAAGGCGCGGTGAGTGAACTATCTGCCGCTGCCTTTACAGCAGGTTTTGCATTGAATGCGATGCCAAGTCCAGCTGCTGCAATCATATCGAGATCATTTGCGCCATCGCCGATGGCGATAGTCTGCTCGAGCGTTACGCCTTCAAGTTCAGCAAAATCTTTAAGAGCAGTAGCTTTTGCGGCGCGGTCAATCACGGAGCCAAGAACTTTGCCGGTGAGTTTTCCATCGATGATTTCGAGGCTATTTGCGCGGTAATGAGATATGCCGAGCTCTCTCAAGATGGGTTCAATCACTGTTGTGAATCCACCTGAGACTACAGCGACGCTGTGACCCAATTTATGAAGTGTTGAGATGAGTGTGCGTGCACCAGGGGTCAAAGAGATCTCACCGCGAACTTCATCGAGGACAGATTCAGGAAGACCTGCGAGGAGTTGAACACGGGCTCGTAAACTTGTTTCGAAATCGAGTTCACCTTGCATTGCTCGGTCGGTGATTTCCTTAATTTCGAACTCTTTACCGGCTTTAGCTCCTAAGAGCTCGATTACTTCTTGCTGGATAAGGGTCGAATCAACATCCATCACGACAAGCTTCTTAGCCCAACGCATAAGTCCACCAGGTGATACGGCAATATCTACCCGATGAGAGTTTGCTACCTGTGCCAGAGTTGGGCGAATACATTCTTGGTCCACTTGCGAGACCACAAACTCAATAGCCGTTACTGGGTAGCTTGCAGTGCGATGAATTCGTTCGATATTTCCACCGTGTTCAGCTATCTCGGCAGCGATAGCGCTAATTGCAGCGGGCTGCAGCGGGTTGCCTAAAGCGACGACATGCATAAGCCCGGTCTTGGCCGCAATCGTCGATCCTTCTTGGCTTTGGAAAGAGGTGGCGATATCCACACCTAACCGCTCGGCACAAGCTGTGAGATCCTCATCGATTGCCTCGCGGTGGTCCGGATTGAGTGCGATAAGAACAGTGAGAATGACTCGGTCACGAGCAACAACCTGCTCTATATCAAGAACGGTTATCGCAAAGGGGGAGAGGGTCTCAAAGAGCGCCTGAGTGATTCCTGGGGTGTCTACGCCAGAGAGGAGGATTAACCCTGTGTATTGGCTCTTATCTCCACTCATGAGGCTAGGTTAGTACGAATCACGCGCCCCCATCGCTATTTCTGTCGCAGATTTCACTATGGAAGATATATCGTGCCCCTATGGCCGGCGAGTATGTTTTAGAGCTGCGCGATGTCTCAGTGCGTCGAGGTGATCGCGAGATCCTTGGCCCCATCACATTCGCCATCCGCCCACATGAGCGTTGGGTTGTTCTCGGTCCTAACGGTGCGGGCAAGTCAACTCTTCTTCAAATCCTTGCAACCCGCATCTTCCCAACACAAGGAAGCGCTAAATTGCTCGATAAGGAGATGGGGCGAAGCGACCTCTCTGAACTTCGCACCCGGATCGGAATTTGTGGGGCTCTTATCTCCGAAGATATTCCAGGCGATGAGAAGGTCCGCGATGTTGTACTCACTGCAGCCTACGCAATTCTCGGTCGTTGGAACGAGGCTTATGATCTTTGGGATGAATCTCGAGCGGTTGCTCTCTTAACTACCTTTGGTGTGAGAGATTTAGCCGATCGCGCTTATGGAACTTTGAGCGAGGGAGAGCGCAAGCGAGTTCAAATATCGCGTGCTCTGATGGCAGATCCTGAGCTACTTCTTCTTGATGAACCTGCTGCTGGACTTGATCTCGGCGGTCGAGAAGATCTACTACGCAGATTCTCAATCTTTGCCAGTGACCCGGCTGCTCCAGCATCCATTCTAGTTACGCATCATATTGAAGAGATCCCTGCTGGAACTACCCATGCACTCGTTTTGAAGGATGGAAAGATAGCGGTTTCTGGCCCCATCGCTGATGTCATCACCAGTGAACATATCTCTGCGATATTTGAGGCTCCGATCATCGTAGTTCGCGAAGGCGAGAGATTCTTCGCTCGTTCACATTAAATGGACTTCTCACTCAGTGAGGTTGATTCCTCATGGCGATCATTCTTCGAACTTCATCTTGATCAGATTGGCTCGATACTCGACGATCTTGAAGGTGATGTCACGCCGGCACGAAACGCTATCTTCCGGGCCTTTACCTATCCTCTTGATGGTATTCGGGTCCTTATCATCGGCCAAGATCCATATCCAGGTAAAAGCGTTGCAGATGGTCTTGCTTTTTCATCTCAGGGAGAGAAGATTCCGGCCTCTCTTAGAAATATCTTTAAAGAGTATGAAACTGACCTTGGTCTACCAGCTCCTACTTCACCTGATCTCTCGAGTTGGGCAGAAAATGGAGTTGCCCTGCTCAATCGAACATTGACAACATCTGTGGGTGAGAGAAATGCTCACCGCGATAGTAGATGGAGGGAATTCACATTCTCGGTTGCGCAGGAACTAGCAAAGAGGGATGTTGTTGCGATCCTCTGGGGAAGTGATGCAAGGCAGCTCTCTCATCTCTTTCAGTATTGCATTGAATCGGTTCATCCAAGCCCTCTATCTGCTCGTAATGGATTCTTCGGTTCCAGGCCATTTTCACGTGCCAATGAACTACTGAAATCTTCCGGACGCCCGCCGATAGATTGGCGACTATAAATAAAAACCCCCGGGAGTTGCCTCCCGGGGGTTTTTACTGATTTCTAACAACTACTAGCTAATTAGCCAATCCAAGTATCGATTGGTGATTGTAGGAAGTAGATGATGAAGAGACCTGCAACAAGGAGGAGAAGTGGGTGAATCTCCTTGCGACGGCCCTGGAGAGCGCGGATTGCAACGTGTGTGATAAATCCAGCACCGATACCAACTGTGATGTTGTATGTAAATGGCATCAAGATGATTGTAAGGAATGCTGGGATAGCAATTCCATAATCAGACCAATCGATACCGCTGATCTGAGTCATCATCAAGAAACCAACAACGATGAGAGCAGGTGTTGCTGCCTCATAAGGAATCATGGCAACGAGTGGAGCTAGGAGAGTTGTGAGAAGGAAGCAGACTCCAGTAACAACTGACGCTA
>JBEEOC010000048.1:0-3166 GCA_041191845.1 Actinomycetota bacterium
GGAGTAGGGCGAGAAGTTGCCCATGAGGTAATTAAGGGACATGCAGTTGCCGCTGCGCTCTCAATGCGAGAAGGAAGAGAGAACAACCTTCTTGAGGCTCTCTCTTTAGATGAGCGGATTCCATTTAATCGCGCTGAGTTAGAGGCGCTCATTGGTGCTCCCATCGACTTTACCGGCGATGCTCGTGAGCAGGTGGCTCGAGTGGTTGCAAAGGTGGAGGCGATTGCTAAGCGCCATCCTGAAGCAGCCTCTTATCAACCTGGCTCAATTCGCTAATCCGGCGATATTCAATAGTGAGTTGTAGTTGAGGCACTCCTGAATGCGCGATCCAGAGATTCTCAAAGAGGTTAAAGCATCTTTAGCGCTCCTCTCAGAGCGCCATCCAGGTAAGGCGATTGAAGTTCGCATTCCTCCCTATGCAGCTGTGCAATGTGGAGATGGCCCCTCTCACACAAGAGGAACCCCTCCCAATGTGATTGAGATGGATGCAAAGACCTGGCTTCAATTGGTTTATGGAACGTTGTCATGGGTTGAGGCATATGAGGATGGGTTGATCCTCGCCTCTGGAGTTCGTGCCGATTTAAGCCATCTCCTGCCCTTGATGGAAGAGTGATCTCAATGCGCGAAGAATTAGCGGATTTTCCCGAAGGCTTTGATCCAACTTGTATTAAAGATTTCAATCAGCCGCTTTTAATAAGTTCAACAAGCTATCTCGGAGAGAAGATTGATTCTGCTCGCCAGATGGATAAGTTCACGACAATTGGCGAAGATCTCATCGCACAGGCCTGTGATCAGGTTGCCGAATCGGGTGCAACCCCGCTTTATATTTCTTACCGTATTGAAGGTGTAGAAACTTCTTCTCACATTTACCACGAGATTCTTCGTGGAATCGAGAGAGGATCTCAGCGAGCCGGTGTGAAGCAGATAGTTCAGAGGTCAGCAGAAGGCGAGGGTCAATCAAAAGCTGGATTAATGGCCTCAGTGATAGCAACGGGAGCACTTGAACTAGATAAGAATTTGGGGCCGCACCGCGTTAATGCGGGAGATGTAATTGTTGCGATGCCATCAAGTGGCATGCATGCATCGGGATTTGCGCTGGTAAATGAACTCATCACCCGATACGAAATCGACCTCTCTTCGCATTATGACTTTGATAAATCCTTGGGGGATCTCTTACTGACCCCACCCGAGATTTACACCCTCGATTGTCTGGCGCTCACCAAGGCACAACCAGAGAACATCCATGCCTTTGCTCTTATCGCAGATGGCGGAGTGGCTGCCAATACCGAGCGAGTAATCCCCGATGGGCTGGTGGCAATCTATGACAGGTCGACCTGGTCGCTACCGCAGGAGATGAAATTCTTCGCCGATGTTGCCTCTCTTGCGCTTCCAGATCTTGAGCAAAGCTGGAATGCCGGAATCGGTATGAGCGTCATCGTCGAGGCATCAGTGGCGGATTTGATAGTTCGCTCGCTCGCAGCGCGCGGAATGAAGGCATGGATTGCTGGAGGAGTCGAAAAAGCGGAAGAAAAGGGCGCTCCTCGCGCATACTTAACCTCTGAATATCAGCGGTGAAGCCCTCACCAAGGGCGTTCTCAGATGAAAACTCACTAGAAGAGGTAGAGATTGATGGCGAGCAAGTCAAAGCAGGTTAAGGCGGCGCAAGGAAAGAAAGATCAGCGCCTTGGATATTGGCTTATTGCAATCCCAGTAATCGCTTTCATTATCAAACTCATCACGATGAGCAACACGACAGGTGGCGGATGGCTCGGCGCCGACGGTGAGAACTACCTCGGTGGTGTCGATGGAATCCTTAAAGATGGCCTCTTCTCGAAAGAGCGCCTCCTTGGATATTGGCCTGCAGGATATCCAATTCTTATCTGGCTTATGACCAAGATTTCAATCACACATATTCTCTGGGTGATCTCGATTATTCAGAGCGCTTTCTATAGCTATGCAAGCTATTACTTCACTCGCCAATTGAAGGATACAAAGGTCAAGCCTTATCTCTTCTGGATTGCGATGATCTTGGCGATCAATCCAACGCTCTCACTGAGTTCAATGGCAGTGGGATATGAGAGCCCAATTGCTGCATGTATGTTGATGATTACCGGTTTGATTATCAAATCTCAACTTAATCCAGTAGATCGACGATTCTGGATTCGTGTTGCAGCAGTAGGTGGCTTCTTCGCACTCGCAGCTTTTATGCAGCCTCGTTGGTTACTCACAACTCTCGTTGTTGCAATTATCTGGGCACTTGCTCACAAGAATCGCAAACACCAAGCACTCATTCTCGTAGGTGTCATGGCGATCATGGCGCTTGCACCTGCAGCGCTCATGGCGAGAAATATCAAGGCTGGCAATGGCGCAGTAATCTCTACCAACCTCGGTGTCACTATGGCGATTGGTGCGGGCGATGAGACTTCAGGTGGTTATAAGCGCACAGGTCCGGAAGTTCCTTGCGAACCAGTTCCGCCTGCAACAACGGTCACAGATAACGATAAAGTGAAGTGCGTTATCAAGTGGTATGCCACAAATCCGGTGAAGGCAGTCAAACTCTTCATCAATAAAGGTTTCTATTATTGGTCCCCATGGTCTGGTCCAATCGTGAATGGAACGATGGCTCGTAATCCATGGCTGAAGATCGATCCAATCCTCAATATTGCTCGCGGTAGCCAGCAGGGCAATGATCTTGTCTATGGCGGCTTTGGAAAGTTCATCTCCTGGATCTGGATGCTCGGCTGCATCAGCCTCTTCTTTATCGGCTTCTTCTGGCTCCGCTCCCATAAGGGGATCTATAGCCAGCTCGCCTGGCTCACCTTCCTCCCGGTGGTCATCTCATGGCTGGTCGGTATGGGCACGATTGGAGACCACCGATTCCGCCTGCCTACGATGTCTCTGAGCCTGGTTCTGCAGGTCTTGGGCTACTACGCCCTCCGCCACCGGGCTAAGACAGGCTCATTTAAGGTATCCACAGAGGGGTAGAGCCCTCGCTTTGGAGGCCAGGTGCCTCTCGCGATAACCTACCCTCCTGAACACACACATATTCCGATGAGGAGGTCTCGCCCATGGGTCGCGGCCGTGCAAAAGCAAAGCAGACAAAAGTCGCTCGTGATTTGAAGTACAACTCCCAAGAGATGGATATTGAACGTCTCGCTAAGGAGCT
>JBEEOC010000049.1:0-17328 GCA_041191845.1 Actinomycetota bacterium
TTGGTGCGCAAGCGATGGGAGATCCTGCTGCCTGGGGGCTCGACGCTGCAGTCCCTGCTGCATTTCTTGGGTTGCTCTGGCCACGACTGACAAATAGTAAAGAGCGGGCGCTAGCAATCGCTGCGATGGCGCTCTCACTTGCGCTCACACCTTTTGTCTCTGCTGGAGTTCCGATTATCAGTACAGCTATTCTTGCAGTTGCCTTCGGATGGAGAGCGAAGCGATGAGTCAGATTTGGATTGCAGTCCTTGGCACGAGCGCTATCGCCTTTGCCTTAAAGTACTTTGGACATAGCGTGCCAGAGCGATATTTAAGTAATCCGCGAATGCTCCGAATCAATACCTTGATGCCGATTGCGCTCTTGAGCGCGCTTGTTGCAGTTCAGACGATTACAGATAAGAGCAAGCTCGTCATTGATCAAAGGCTTGCTGGATTGAGCGTTGCTGTCATAGCGCTCTTACTCAAAGCGCCATTTCCAGTGGTGGTACTTGGCTCAGCTGTCGCAAGCGCAATCACCTTCCGCTATTTAAGCTGAGACAACTCCCAGAGCAACAAGCTTTGCCTTAAGGTCATTATCTGATGGCTCTGTCATATGTGTTCCATCAGGAAAGACAATTACTGGAATCGACTTTGCGCCACCGTTGATCTCAACCACCTTTGCAGCAGCGCTCTCATCGGCTTCAACATCGATATGAGTGATTTGAACATCAAGCTCCTCGAGAAGGCGCTTTGAGCGGCGGCAATCTCCACACCAATCAGCTCCATACATTGTGATCTCTGGATGTGATGACATTCTCTTCTCCCTCTTACATAAACTTCTCAAGGCCCACAGTGAGCCCTGGATGAGATGAAATCTGACGAACTCCTAAGAGAACTCCTGGCATAAAGCCGGCGCGATCGAGTGAATCGTGGCGAATAGTCAGAGTCTCCCCCAAACCACCAAAGAGAACCTCTTGGTGGGCAATCAATCCACGAAGTCGAACTGAGTGGACCGGAACATCTCCTACTAGAGCACCACGAGCACCATCGAGTGATGATGTTGTGGCATCTGGCATGGCAGGAAGTTTCGCCTCTTTTCGCGCATCTGCAATGAGTGCTGCTGTGCGAGCGGCTGTTCCTGAAGGCGCATCGACCTTATTAGGGTGATGGAGCTCAATAATCTCGGCGGATTCAAAATACTTAGCAGCCTTCTGCGCAAACTCCATCATGAGTACTGCGCCGATAGCAAAGTTTGGCGCAATCAATATGCCGCTCTTTGGGTGAGCTTCAAGCCATGTCTTAAGCTGAGCTAAACGCTCATCTGAGAAACCTGTGGTCCCGACTACTGCATGAATACCGTTCTTCACGAGGAATTCAAGGTTTGTCATCACTACATCTGGCGTTGTGAAATCAACAACCACCTCAGCTCCGGCTGATACCAAAGAATCGAGCGAATCACCTTGATCAAGGGCGGCAACGAGTTCGCAATCAGATGCATCATTGACGGCTTTAACAACTTCAGAACCCATACGTCCGCGAGCCCCGAGTACTCCTACCTTGATCATGAGTTCAACACCTTCTCAAACTTAGCTGGATTCTTAAATGGTCCGACAAGAGCAAGGGTAGGCGTTTTGGTGAGGTACTCGCCAGCAATTTCACGAATATCTTCTGCGCTCACACGCGAGATTGCCTTCAAAATATCGTCAAAGTCCATGACCTGGCCATAGACAATCTCGTTCTTGCCGATTCGACTCATTCGAGAGCCAGAGTCCTCTTGGCTCAAAACTAGCGAGCCACGGACTGCGCCCTTAGCACGCTCAATCTCTTCATGGCTCATCCCATTATCAGCAACATCGCTGAGAACTTCACGGATAATCTCAACGACCTCAACTGCCTTAGCTGGATTACAGCCAGCATAGAAACCAAGAGTTCCGCTTCCCGCAAATTGCTGCGAGTAGGCATAGACAGAGTAGGCAAGACCGCGCTTCTCGCGAATCTCCTGGAAGAGTCGAGATGACATTCCGCCACCGAGGGCTGCAGAGAGAACTCCCATCGCAAAGCGACGGCTATCTGCGCGAGCAACGCCCTCCATGCCATAGAGCATGTGAGCTTGCTCAGTCTTTCGATACATCAGACCAACAGGGGTCTGCGGACCACACTTGATAGGGCTATTAGGACGAATATTGGGTGTGCCGATTGAGTCGAGGAAGTTATCGCGAGATAACGCCTCCTCCACCATCGCAACTACCTTCTTATGTTTGATATTTCCTGCAACTGCCACAACGAGATCAGATGGCTTGTACTTCTTCTTGTAATAATTAAAGACGGTATTGCGTGACATTCCATTGATGCTCTCGATAGTGCCGAGAATTGGTCGGCCAATCGGTGTATCACCATAATAAGTATCACTGAAGAGGTCATGAACGAGATCTGATGGATCATCATCGCGCATAGCAATCTCTTCGAGGACAACCTTGCGCTCTGCATCAACGTCAAGTGCTGTAACAATCGATGAGGTAATGAGGTCACTGACCACATCGATAGCCATCGGCAGATCAGTATCGATTACGCGAGCATAGAAGCAGGTGTACTCCTTCGAGGTAAAGGCATTCATCTCACCACCGACAGATTCGATCGCAGATGAGATCTCTAACGCAGTGCGAGAGGTAGTGCCCTTGAAGAGAAGGTGTTCGAGAAAATGAGAAGCACCGGCAGTTGCCGGTGCTTCATCACGTGAACCAACATTGACCCAGATACCAACAGCTGCGCTTCGAACAGAGGGAACTTCCTCTGTAACAATGCGCAGACCGCTGGCGTGGACCGTTCTTTTAACAGACATTACTCAGCAGAAGCTGCGCCTTCTTCGAGGACTGGAACGAGTGAGAGCTTGCCCTTTGGATCGATCTCACCGATCTCAACCTGGACCTTATCTCCGACCTTCATAACATCTTCAAGGTTCTCAATTCGCTTTCCGCCATGCATCTTGCGAATCTGTGAAACGTGAAGGAGTCCATCCTTACCTGGCATGAGTGAGACGAATGCTCCGAATGTTGCAAGCTTCACAACAGTTCCGAGGTAACGCTCCCCCACCTCAGGCATCTGAGGGTTAGCAATTGCATTGATCTGAGCGCGAGCTGCCTCAGCAGATGGTCCATCGGTTGCACCGATATAGATAGTTCCATCATCTTCGATTGAGATCTCAGCACCAGTCTCATCTTGAATCTGGTTGATGATCTTGCCCTTAGGGCCGATAACCGCACCGATCTGATCTACTGGAATCTTCACTGAGATGATGCGAGGAGCAAATGGGCTCATCTCATCTGGAGCATCGATAGCTTCATTCATGACATCGAGAATCGCAAGACGAGCTTCCTTTGCCTGGTGGAGAGCTCCTGCAAGAACTGATGCAGGAATTCCATCGAGCTTGGTATCGAGCTGGAGAGCTGTAACAAAGTCCTTAGTTCCAGCGACCTTAAAGTCCATATCTCCAAATGCATCTTCTGCACCGAGGATATCTGTGAGAGCAACGTACTCGACCTTGCCATCGACATCATCTGAGATAAGACCCATCGCAATACCCGCAACTGGTGCCTTCAGTGGAACACCAGCTTGCAACATTGAGAGAGTTGAAGCACAGACAGAACCCATTGAAGTTGAACCATTTGAACCGAGGGCCTCAGAGACCTGACGGATTGCATATGGGAACTCAGCACGATCTGGAAGTACTGGGATAAGTGCGCGCTCAGCGAGAGCACCGTGTCCAATTTCGCGACGCTTTGGTGTGCCAACGCGACCAGTCTCACCTGTTGAATATGGTGGGAAGTTGTAGTTGTGCATGTAGCGCTTTGATGTCTCAGGGCTCATTGTGTCGAGCTGCTGCTCCATCTTGAGCATGTTAAGAGTTGTGATTCCGAGAATCTGTGTCTCACCGCGCTCGAAGATTGCTGAACCGTGAACGCGAGGAATAACCTCAACCTCTGCTGAGAGAGCACGGATATCGCGAAGACCGCGACCATCGATACGGATCTTGTCGCGAAGCACGCGCTGGCGAACAAGCTTCTTTGTGACAGAACGGAATGCCGCTGAAACTTCCTTCTCACGGCCTTCAAACTGCGCTGCAAGCTTCTCCTTCACAGCATCTGAGATCTCATCGATCTTTGTCTCGCGCTCTTGCTTTCCTGCGATTGTGAGGGCAGCAGCGAGAGTCTCCTTCACCTCTGCATAGACAGCGTCATATGCATCGGCTTGGTAATCAAGGAAGACTGGGAATTCAGCGGTTGGCTTTGCAGCAACAGCTGCAAGCTTTGACTGTGCATCACAGAGAATCTTGATAAATGGCTTTGCGGCATCAAGGCCCTGGGCAACAACTTCTTCAGTTGGTGTTGGCGCTCCACCTGCAATGAGCTCGATTGTGCGTGAAGTAGCTTCAGCCTCAACCATCATGATTGCAACATCATCTGCTGTGACGCGGCCGGCAACGACCATGTCAAAGACAGCGTTCTCAACCTGTGAGTGGTTAGGGAATGCAACCCACTGGCCTTCAATAAGTGCAACGCGAACGCCACCGATTGGACCTGAGAATGGAAGACCTGCAAGCTGGGTTGAGATTGATGCTGCGTTGATAGCAAGAACGTCATACATGTGATCTGGGTTGAGCGCCATCACCGTGACAACGATCTGAACTTCATTACGAAGACCCTTAACGAATGATGGACGAAGTGGGCGGTCGATCAAACGGCAGGTAAGGATTGCCTCTTCTGATGGACGACCTTCACGGCGGAAGAATGATCCTGGGATCTTGCCAATGGCATACATCTTCTCTTCCACATCAACTGTGAGTGGGAAGAAGTCGAATTGATCCTTAGGCGTCTTTGATGCTGTTGTCGCTGAAAAGATCATTGTCTCTTCATCGAGGTAGACAGCTGCAGCTCCTGCTGCCTGCTTTGCAAGGCGACCAGTTTCAAACTTGATCTCGCGCTTACCGAACTTACCGTTATCGATAACGGCTACTGATGACTTTACGTCTTGACCCTCCATAGGGCGCTCCTTTTCATAAGTCAGCGCACCACATGAGGTAAAAATGAATCTTCGATCGAAGTCCACGGAAATTTTTCTATCAGCTTCCGTGAGCCACTACCGAGGACCATTTATCCTCGTGGGCGCTGATGCTCCAGTCGGGTTGCCCTGTGCAACCCAACTTTCCTACCAACTTCAACTACGACGTAGTTGAAGGCATTGCTATTAAATTTGTAAAACTTTAGAACTCAAAAATTAGCGACGGATTCCGAGCTTCTCGATAATCGCGCGGTAACGGTTGATATCTGTCTTCGCAAGGTACTGAAGGATGCGGCGACGCTGTCCAACCAAGAGAAGAAGACCACGACGGTTGTGGTGGTCGTGTGGGTTTGTCTTCAAGTGAGTTGTGATGTCGTCAATACGACGTGACAACAAAGCGACCTGAGCTTCAGGGCTTCCGGTATCAGTAGCTGATGAGCCGTACTTTGCAACGATTTCCTTCTTAACTTCTGGTGTTAATGCCATTTCATTTCCTTTTCATTCAGTCTTCTGACCCGCAAGGCCTCCCGGTTGGACTCTCGGGAGATCGACTTATCTTGTGAGACAGCCTGAATTCTAGGCTAATCACTAGAGATAACCAAAATTGAGCGTGAATTAGCGAGTACTTGATCGAGAAGTGACCAAAACCGTGGAAGACGTAGAAGGAGTATTTATATAAGTTGAGGTGTCGCTTGGAAGAAGGGTCACCTTAATAACAGAAACTCCCTTTACGGCAGGCTTCCAGGTACAGCTGGCAGTTAGCGGAGTACCGGTCGCTTTGACTCTCTGACAATTCGGTATTGTTTTTCCATTGCTTTTAAAATTCAGATTGCCGGCGACCAATGTCGTTGAAATTGCTGTCATAGGAACACCCTTAACGCCTGTCGAATTTAGTGAGAGTGTCGGTGATTCTGCGCTCACGCCTACTGAAATATCTATTTGAAACTTCAGATCGTATGCAGATACGCTAACTCCGTCATGATAAACCGTACCGCTTGGATACGGATTTGAGCCCGATTCAGATATGTAGAAATTTCCATTGCCTTGAGATCGCCCAACTTCTAAATAGTATGAAGTACCACCCGTGACAATAAATGTTGGGAAATCTAGAGAAAAAGTTGCAACCGTTGTCCAAGTTCCCGAAGTAGGGCCTGTGTATGTATTACTTGAAGTTGCTAGCAGCGTAGTCTTGCTTGGCGAACTCCAGACCTTCGCCCAAATAACGCTGGCGCTTGTCGCGCCATATCCCTGATAAGTGAGATTCGAAACCCCCGAGATGGTTCCCGAATAACCCACTGGCACCAAGAAAGTTTGACCATAGAGTGATGGTGCATACGCCGCGCTACCGGATAACTGAGAAATTGTATAAGTCGCGCTCTCAGCGTTGGGCATCTGTAGGAACCCTAATGCAATTAGAAATCCAAGTACGGATCTATGAATAAGATTAATTTTCAGTAAGCCTGCGCGCTTCATCGCAATCCTTCTTCATCTGAACCAATAGCTCATCTAGACCATTGAACTTCAAAGTTGGTCGCAAGTACCAACCGAACTCAACCGATGCTGCCTTGTCATATAAATCTAAATTTTGTTGGTCCAAGGCATACGCCTCAACCTGACGCCCGCGATCTCCCTCAAAGGTTGGATTGGTTCCAATCGAGATTGCAGCCGGCCAGAAGTTGATACCTACTGTGAGCCATCCGGCATAGATACCGTCAGCAGGAATTGTCTGGCCATCGATCTTGCCAAGGTTGGCAGTTGGATAGCCAATCTCACGTCCACGTTTCTCGCCGTGAACAACGATTCCATCGAGGCGATGTGGTCTTCCTAGAAGTTCACGAGCTTGCTCAACTTTGCCCTCAAGAACTAAGTTTCTAATTCGAGAAGATGAGATGACCTCTTCTCCCCCAGCTAGCTCCTGCACATCAACTGTAAAGCCATATTTGGTGCCATCTGACTTTAAAGTCTCAACATTTCCAGCAGCCTTTGAGCCATAAGTGAAGTTCTTTCCAACAATCACTGTGCTGACCTGGAGTTGGTCGACCAGGATGTTTTTCACAAAATCTTCAGGTGACATCGCTGCAAATTGCTCATTGAACTTCATCACTGCAACGCGATCGGCGTTATGAATCTTAAGGAGCTCAACGCGATCGGCAAGTGTTGTGAGCATTGGGGGTACAGAATCAGGTGCAAAGACTGTGCGAGGGTGAGGATCAAAGGTAAGAGCTATGATGGCGCGGCCATCTGCAATCTCTTTAGCTCGGTTGAGGAGCGCTTGATGTCCCTTATGGACGCCATCGAAGACTCCGATGACTACAACTGTGGACTCACTCATAGGTCAATCTTGCCTTACCTAGTTCGCCGCCGCAAAAACCGCAACCGGTTTTGCCTTATCGGATGCATTCTTAAGGAGTGCAATCAAACGATTATCTGGTGAGAGCGCTGCACATATCTCATCTCCTTGATTAGGTGAGAGTGGGCGACCAAAGGAGAGCTCATTGACCTCATCGAGTGCTAGCTCTCGGACCGGAAAGGTTGCTCTAGCAACATCGGCGAGATCGAGAGTCTTCACATTGCCGCCCTTCAGTTGGTCGATGCCAATGGCTTGGTCGAGGGTAAAGCCTGCTACTCGAGTGCGGCGCAAGACATTGAGATGCCCGCCGACCTTGAGCTCTGCTCCAAGATCTCGAGCAATTGCACGGATGTAAGTACCAGCCGAACAGGTAACTGCGATATCAACAAGTGTGGTTGCGTCTTTATGTCGGATATCCAAAATATCTAATTGTGAGATTGTGACTTTGCGGGCAGGAAGTTCAAACTCCTCCCCTGAGCGAGCACGGTCATAGGCGCGCTTTCCATCCACTTTAATCGCTGAGACATTGGTGGGGCGTTGCATGATCTCGCCGACCATCTGCCCAAGAATTCTCTTGATCTCTTCATCTTTCACCCCTGATGCATCAGCGGTTGAAGTGATCTCGCCTTCATGATCATCGGTTGTTGTAGATGCTCCGAGCACGATTGTGGCTTTGTAGCTCTTATCGCCATCGGTGATGTATTGAAGAAGCCTTGTTCCATTGTTAAAGCCAAGTACAAGAACTCCGGTTGCCATCGGATCAAGAGTTCCCGCATGTCCGACCTTGCGAGTATTGAGCGCTCTGCGACCAATTGCCACCACATCATGGCTTGTCATCCCAGGTGCTTTATCGACGACTAAGAATCCGTCAGACATTTATAGCGTGTTTACTCTTCTTCAATAACGCGAGGCTGCTTATATGCATCTTCAACAACAGGTTTTGCACCTTCACGTGCCTTTGCCACCTGAGCATCGAGCTCATGGACCTTATTGAGAAGGGTATCCATCGCTCGAGCTGACTCTGGCAATCCATCAAGAATGAACTCAAGTGATGGAGTGATGCGTGTGCCTAGATCCTTACCCACTGCAGAGCGGATAACACCCTTAGCTGATTCAAGAGCCGCAGCGGTTGCAGAGCGCTCATCATCTTCACCGAAGACGGTGTAGAAGATAGAGGCATGCTGGAGATCTCCAGTCACACGCGCATCGGTAATAGTGACAAAGCCAAGGCGAGGATCCTTGATCTTCGTCTCTAGTAGCTGTGCCACTACTACCTTAATGCGGTCTGCAACTTTATCGCTGCGATGGTTCTTACCCATGAATTATGCGCGCTTCTTCTCTTGCATCTCGAAGACCTCAATGATGTCTCCGACCTGAAGGTCAGCACCCTTACCTACGCCGATACCGCACTCAAAGCCCTCGCGGACTTCGGTGGCATCATCCTTAAATCGCTTGAGCGATTCGATTGTGACGCTCTCGGCAATCGTTGCTCCATCACGAATAACTCGCGCCTTTGCGTTGCGTCGAATAATTCCGCTCTGAACGAGGGAACCTGCGATAGTTCCAACCTTTGAAGATTTGAAGAGATCGCGAACCTCTGCGGTACCCAATACAACCTCTTCGTACTCAGGCTTAAGGAGTCCCTTAAGTGAGAGCTCGATCTCTTCGATTGCGTTATAGATAACGGAGTAGAAGCGAACTTCAACACCCTCTTGGTCAGCAAAGATTGCTGTCTGTGGCTCTGGCTTAACGTTAAAGCCGATAACCACTGCAGTAGATGCAGATGCAAGAGTGATATCGCTCTTGGTGATTGCACCAACGCCACGGTGAATAACGCGAAGATCGACTTCAGCTCCGACATCAAGCTGCATAAGTGCATCTTCGAGCGCTTCCACAGAACCAGATACGTCGCCCTTGAGAATAAGGTTGAGCGTTGAAATCTTGGACTGCTCCATGAAGTCTTCGAGGGATACCTTCTTACGAGCCTTAGCAAGCTGAGCATTACGCTCTGCTGCCTGACGCTTCTCAGCAATCTGACGCGCTGTGCGATCATCTTCAGCAACGAGGAATGTGTCGCCTGCGTTAGGAACGGATGTAAATCCAAGAACCTGGACTGGACGAGATGGTCCTGCCTCAAGCACATTCTCACCATGCTCATCGAGCATCGCACGAACGCGACCAAATGCAGAGCCGGCAACGATTGCATCTCCCACCTTCAAAGTTCCGCGCTGAACGAGAACTGTTGCAACTGGGCCGCGACCACGATCGAGGTGAGCTTCAATAGCAACACCACGAGCATCATCTTCAGCGATTGCACGAAGATCGATTGCAGCATCTGCTGTAAGAAGAATTGAATCGATAAGGTCATCGATGCCTTGACCCTTCTTTGCAGAGACGTTTACGAAGATTGTGTCTCCTCCGTACTCCTCAGCGATGAGGTTGTACTCGGTCAACTGCTGGCGGACCTTATCTGGGTTAGCGCCTTCCTTATCGACCTTGTTGACGGCAACAACGATAGGAACATCAGCTGCTTGAGCGTGGTTAAGCGCTTCAATTGTCTGAGGCATGATTCCGTCATCTGCTGCCACTACGAGGACTGCAATATCTGTGACCTTTGCACCACGCGCACGCATCGCTGTAAAGGCTTCGTGACCTGGTGTATCAATAAAGGTGATTGCGCGATTAACGCCATCGTGATCGTGATGGATCTGGTAAGCACCAATGTGCTGTGTGATTCCACCCGCTTCGCCCTTAATGACCTCAGTCTTGCGAATCGCATCGAGAAGCGATGTCTTACCGTGGTCAACGTGTCCCATCACAGTAACAACTGGTGGACGAGCGACGAGATCATCTGGATCAACATCGGCGAGCTCTTGCTCTAGATTGATATCAAAGTCCTGAAGAAGCTCACGATCTTCATCTTCTGGAGAGACGATTTCAATCTGATACTTAAGCTGCGCACCGAGAATCTCAAATGTATCGGCATCAACAGATTGAGTTGCAGTCACCATCTCACCGAGGTGGAAGAGCGCTGAAACTAGCGCTGCTGGATCTGCACCAATCTTCTCTGCGAAATCTGCAAGAGATGAACCACGGCGCATACGAATCTTTGTATTTCCATCACCGTGAGGGATAACTGCACCACCAAGCTGTGGTGCCTGCATATTGTCGAACTCTTCGCGCAGCGCCTTACGTGACTTCTGCTTACGCTTAGATGACTTTCCCTTTCCAAATGCACCAGCTGCAGATCCACGACCACCGGGACCTCCACCTGGACGACCGCCGCCACCTGGACGTGGTGCGCCACCTGTTGATGGACCTGAATTGCGATATGGACCTGATGCACTTGGTGCACCTGCTCCACCTGGACGTGGTGTAAATCCACCTGGACGTGGAGCACCTGTTCCGGCAGGACGTGGTGCACCTGGTCGAGCTGCAAAACCTGGTCGTGGAGCACCTGGACGTGGTGCGCCAGGACGCGCTGCTCCCATTGGTCGCTGTGGTGGACGTGGAACTGCGCCACCTGTTGAGAATGGATTATTACCCGGACGTGGTGGGCGAGGTACTGCTCCCCCAGTCGAGAATGGATTATTACCTGGACGTGGTGCAGGCGTTGCACCTGGAACAGGTGGTGCCGGTGGTGTTGGCGTAGCTGGCGCATCTGGGGTTGCTGTGTATGCGGCTGCTGCAGCTGATGCTGCCGCCTCTGCCTCACGTGATGCCTTGAGCGCGGCAAGATCAACACCGAGCTCTGCGGCAAGTTCTGCTGCGAGTTCAGGGTTTACTTCAGATTTCTTTGGAGCTGCAGCCTTCTTCGCCGCCGCCTTCTTAACTGGCTTCTTCTCTTCAGCTGGCTTTGCATCGGGATAGAGCGCAATAAGTTTGCGCGCCACCGGTGGCTCTACTGTGGAAGATGCAGATCGGACGAATTCGCCCATCTCTTGTAACTTAGCAAGGACTTCCTTGCTTTCCATACCGAGTTGTTTTGCCAACTCATGTACACGGACCTTTGACACATTTCTCCTGTCTTGGCCCGCATAAAAATTAGTGGGATGCGAGCCCTAGTTGTCGAACCTCATGATGTGAACGAGCTCATTTTTGCTTCATATCTTTCGCATCCATTTCTTTACATTTCCATTTGGAAATCTAGGGGTGAGTCTACCTAAGGGGCGGGCAAAAACCTATTCGCCCGCTACCGGAGCGGTTGTGTCAGGGTGGATATCGATGCGCCAGCCAGTCAGACGCGCTGCAAGGCGCGCATTCTGTCCATCCTTACCGATAGCCAATGAGAGCTGATAATCAGGGACAACTACCTTGGCAGAGCGCGCATCAAGGTCAACAATCTCAACCTTGCTTACCTTCGCAGGTGCAAGGGCGTGAGCGACATACTTCGCTGGATCCTCATCGAAATCGACGATATCAATCTTCTCGCCATTGAGTTCATCCATCACCGCACGAGCACGCGCACCCATTGGTCCAATCAAAGAACCTTTAGGAGAGACGCCAGCACGATGAGAGCGCACAGCAATCTTGGTGCGATGGCCCGCCTCGCGTGCAACGCCCATAATCTCAACAACGCGGTCTTTAATCTCAGGAACTTCTAGAGCAAAGAGCTGCTTCACAAGACCAGGGTGGCTCCGAGACAACATAATCTCTGGCCCCTTCATTCCCTGCTTCACCTCAACGACAAAACATTTAATGCGTGAGCCATGCTCATAGACCTCACCCGGAACTTGCTCCTGTGGCGGGATGCGACCTTCAATACGACCGAGGTTGACGTGAACCATCTTTGGATCGCGACCCTGCTGAATTACTCCAGAAATCACATCACCGACAGATGTGGTGAACTCCCCCACGATCTCAGCATCGTTTGTAGCGCGCATCGCCTGCTTAATAACCTGGCGAGCAGTGGAAGTTGCAATGCGACCAAATCCATCGGGTGAATCAACCTCTTCCGCAATCTTCTCGCCCAGCTCATTAAAGGTTGGAATGATGATTTGAATCTCGCCGGTCTCGCGATTGAGTCGAGCCTGGGCATAGCGATTAGGTTCATGTCCTTGGTTATAGGCGGTAAGAACACCGACTTCGATTGCTTGAATCAACTGCTCAAGTGACATTCCCTTTTCAGTGGTGAGAGCGACGAGCGCATCCATCTCAACATGCATTAGTTCTCGTCCTTTCGGTTAAATTCAATCTCAACAACCGCTCGCTTGATATCAGCTAAGGCAATAACGACTTCCTTAGTCTCCTTCTTCTCAACAACTGAGAGCGTCACATCGCTCTCGCTATTGGAGGTAATTCGACCTGTTACCACTACGCCATCTGTCTTTGTCACCTTAAGTAAGCGAGTGACGTTCTTTGCAAAGTGGCGAGGAAGAGTGAGGGGGCGATCAATTCCTGGTGAGGTGACTTCAAGCGTGAAGGGGGTATCTCCCATAAAAGCCGCTTCATCCATAAGCTCTGAGACGAGCTTGGAGGCGACTGTGACCTGATCTAGATTGAGAGCGCTCTCGCCATCGACGATAACTGTGACGATGCGATGATTACCTGGAGAGACAATATTGATATCTTCGAGGAAGTAGCCAGCTTGTTGAAGCGCTGGCGCAATGAGTTCTGCAATCTGATCTTTGATAGCCATATTTCAGCCGTCCTATTCTATTTTTATTCGATTTTTATTCGGTTGTTTTTCGTTGATATTCGGTTGTGGTGAAGATTTCTACTGCCCAAATTTACTCTATATAAAGAGAGTATCCAAGTCGCATAATCAGAAGGCCGGTAACGATGAGGTAGAAGATGCGGACAAAGCCAGAGCCCTTCTTAATCGCGATATGTGAGCCCACATAACCGCCCGCGAGATTGGCGATAGCTAAGAAGAGGCCAATCTTCCAAAGAATTCCCACGCGCAATCCCACCACGATGATCGATGCCAAGTTAGTCATCGCATTAACCACTTTGGCGATAGCTGAGGCTCCGACAAAGGCATAACCCATCACTGCAACGAGGAAGATCATCAACATCGTTCCCGTGCCAGGGCCGATCAATCCATCATAGAAACCGATAACAAATGCGGCCGCTCCGCCGATATACATCAGCTTCTTATTGGAGTGCTTCTGCACCTGCACCTTGCCGAGATCTGGCTTGATGAGAGTGTAGATAAAGATTGCGATCATCATAAAGAAGATGGCGCTCTTAAAACTCTGAGCTGATATGTGGGATGCCAAGAGCGCACCACAACTTGCTCCAATAAAGGCAGGGATGACCATCGCAATGAGCAATTTAGGATCGGTCTTAATCGATTTGCGATATTTAATTGCAGCCGTAGTGGTGCCAAAGAAAGCAGCAGTCTTTGATGTTCCAACGACTGATACCGGGTTGTTATTGGGAAACGCCAAGAGCATCGCTGGGGTTTGAATCAACCCTCCCCCACCAGCTATCGCATCGACAAACCCTGCTGAGAACATCGCAAGGAATAAGAGCGCGACCGTGACGGTGGAGAGATCGTAGAACACGTTACTTTAGCGTTGCTAACGTCTCTGCAATTGCGGAAACTGCTGAAGCGAGAGCAACCTCTGACTTCTCACCGCTCTTGCGCACACGAACCTCAACGTTGCCCTGTTCTAGCGCCTTACCCACCACAACAATGAGCGGAATACCAATCAGCTCAGCATCTTTAAACTTCACACCAGGGCTGGTGCCGCGGCGATCATCGAGCATCACTGAGATAGAGCGGGCTTCGAGATCAAGTGCCAACTTCTCAGCCGCATCAAAGAGTGAATCATCTTTTCCAGCAACAACAACGTGAACCTTCGCAGGTGCAACTTCAATCGGCCAAGAAAGACCGAGCTCATCATGGGTCTGCTCAGCTATCGCAGCGACAGCGCGTGAGACACCGATTCCGTAGGAGCCCATTGTCACAACCTGGCTCTTACCGTTCTGATCAAGAACTGTAAGGTTGAGCGCATCTGCATATTTGCGGCCCAACTGGAAGATATGGCCAATCTCAATAGCGCGATCAATAACTACAGCGGTGTCGCACTGTGGACAGGAGTCGCCCTCGCGAATAACAACAGCTTCAATGTAGTGATCGACCTCAAAATCACGGCCATTCACAACATTGAGGGCATGCTTATCTTTTGCGTTAGCGCCAGTAACCCATGCGGTGCCAGGTGCAACACGAGGATCGGCATAGACCGTAATGCCATTCTTCTTCGCATCCTGTGGGCCGATATATCCCTTCACAAGTCCTGGGAACTTAGCAAAATCTCCATCTTCAAAGACACGGATCTCATTAACGCCAGGCATATTTGCTTGAAGACGCTTCACATCAACTTCCCGATCTCCTGGGACAAGGACAGAGATAGCCGTCTCATCTGCCATCAACATGACGTTCTTCAGAGTTGATGCTCCTGTATATCCCCCACCGAACTTGGCGTTGAGTAGTTCAACCAAAGAGTCAATTGTTGGGGTGTTTGGTGAATCAAATACTTCTAGTGCGCCAATGCCTGATGCATCAATAGCTGCAACCTTTGTCGTCATCGCCTCAACATTTGCTGCATAACCACACTTAGGGCAGAGGACATATGTATCTTCACCGGTAGGACATGGCGCGAGGAACTCCTCCGATGATGAACCACCCATCGCTCCCGCAACAGCTGAGACGATGTTGTATTTCATTCCAAGTCGATCAAAGGTCTTGATATAGGCTGCGCGATGCTTCTGATATGACTCAACAAGTCCTTCATCGGTGAGGTCGAATGAATATGAATCCTTCATCACAAATTCACGGCCACGGATAATTCCAGAACGTGGACGGGCCTCATCACGATACTTAGTCTGGATCTGATAGAGCGAGAGTGGAAGATCCTTATATGAGGAGTACTCACCCTTGACCATCAAGGTAAACATCTCTTCGTGGGTTGGACCTAAGAGATAGTCAGTGCCTTTGCGATCTTGGAGGCGGAAGAGATCTGGTCCATACTCACTCCAACGATTGGTCTGCTCATAAGGATCCTTAGGCAGCATCGCTGGGAAGTGAACCTCTTGAAAACCAGCTGCATCCATCTCCTGACGGACAACGTTCTCAACGTTGCGAAGTGTGATCACACCGAGTGGAAGCCAAGAGTAGATACCGGCTGCAATACGGCGAATGTAGCCAGCGCGAACGAGGAGCCTATGGCTTGGAACCTCAGCATCTGCTGGGTCATCACGGAGGGTACGAAGAAAGAGAGTGGACATTCGCAACATATTGCGAAGAGTACCCTGTGATGAGCCAATCAATGGCGAGGTTATGCTTGAGAAGCCACTATCTGAACTCAGATTGCGAACTCAGATTGCGATTTTAGATTGTGAACTCAGGTTGTGAGAACTGTTGGCTCTCCTGATGGAACTCCAGCGGCTTCCATCTCCTCTGCCAGGCGCATCGCCTCTTCAATCAAAGTCTCCACGATCTGAGCCTCAGGAACAGTCTTAATGACCTGACCCTTCACAAAGATCTGGCCCTTTCCATTACCTGATGCAACGCCGAGATCTGCCTCGCGCGCCTCACCTGGGCCATTAACAACGCAACCCATCACAGCAACACGTAGGGGTACTGTCATTCCCTCAAGTCCTGCCTGAACCTTCTCGGCGAGTGTGTAGACATCAACCTGAGCGCGACCACATGATGGGCACGAGACGATCTCAAGCTTACGTTGGCGCAAGTTAAGAGATTCAAGGATGGAGATTCCCACCTTTACCTCTTCAACGGGAGGCGCTGAGAGTGAGACGCGGATGGTGTCTCCAATTCCCTCAGCCAGGAGAATTCCAAATGCTGTTGCAGATTTAATTGTTCCCTGGAAGATCGGACCTGCCTCTGTCACGCCAAGGTGTAATGGGTAATCACACTGTGAAGCGAGGAGGCGATAGGCGTTAACCATTGTCACGGGATCGTGATGCTTTACTGAAATCTTGATATTGCTAAAGCCATGCTCTTCAAAGAGGGATGCCTCCCAGAGCGCAGACTCTGCAAGCGCTTCAGGGGTTGCCTTTCCATACTTGGCAAGAAGGCGTGGGTCGAGAGATCCCGCGTTAACACCAATGCGGATTGGAATACCAGCATCTCCAGCAGCCTTTGCAACTTCCTTCACCTTGTCATCAAATTGCTTGATATTGCCAGGGTTAACTCGGACTGCAGCGCAGCCTGCATCAATTGCAGCAAAGATGTACTTAGGCTGGAAGTGGATATCGGCAATAACTGGAATCTGTGACTTCTTTGCGATCTGAGCAAGTGCATCGGCATCATCTTGAGATGGGACTGCTACTCGAACAATCTGACAGCCCGAAGCGGTGAGCTCAGCAATCTGCTGCAAGGTTGAGTTCACATCGGCTGTGAGGGTTGTGCACATCGACTGCACGCTCACAGGTGAATCAGAGCCAACTCCAACAGAGCCCACTTTGAGCTGCTTTGTCTTGCGACGCGGTGCAAGTGGCTTAAGAGGGGCGCTTGGAATTCCTAGATCAACCATGGTGCCTATTCTGCCCGATAATTAAAGATTGAGCGAGACGGGATTGATGATGTCGGCAATCACAAGGAGGATGGTGAGAATTCCAAGGAGAACTACCACCACCCCGGTTATAGGTGTGAGGACATTGACATCGATAGGGGCAGGTCGTGGCTTCTTACGAAGGCGAGCTGCAAGTGCGCGCACCTCATCGGCGATCGCCACCGCCATATGGCCACCATCAAGTGGCAGGATCGGAAGTAAGTTAAAGATTCCAACGAAGATATTAAGGCTTGCAACGAGCAAGATAAATGTTGTTAAGCGCTCATTGCTGTTGAGCTTATCGCTACCAACCGCCTCACCTGAGACGCGAGCTGCACCCACAACTCCCACAAGTCCATTAGGATCGCGCTCTTCATTCATAAAGGTCTGACGGAAGAGATCTGGCACCTTTGTAGGAAGAGC
>JBEEOC010000050.1:0-3096 GCA_041191845.1 Actinomycetota bacterium
ATTCCAGCTTGGGCAGACATGCCGGATGTGATTCCAAAACCAATGGCAAGGGGGAGAGCGACAATGCCAACGGTGATACCAGCAACTACATCACGGCCAAATTGCTCTCGACCGATCCAGAAATCTTCCCGATGGAAGTATGCGAGCTTCAATTATCTTTCTTGCGAACCTTATTAACGGCGCGAGTCACATGATGCTTGGTGCGATTGAGAAGAACTTCAGCCCAGGCAAATTCCGAGGCGAGGAGAGCAAAGCCGGCGATAAGAAGCGGAATACCTGGAATTACAGGAAGGACTAAGCCAGTGAGGCCAAGGGCTACGAGAGTTCCACCGACAGTTGCAGCGATGACCCAGCGAAGTGGATGCGGCAGGCGCTTCCAATTGTTCTTTACCCAGAGCCATCGAGTACGCATGAGATGAGTTTAAGTCCGCTTTCTATGTAAAGTCTTAAGAAATGTTGCGGAGGATGAGGGATTTGAACCCTCGATAGGTTTCCCTATACACGCTTTCCAAGCGTGCGCACTCGGCCGCTATGCGAATCCTCCCGCGCCACCACCCCCACCTAGGCGTGAGCGGTAACTGGCTAAGGGTAGCGGTGTGAGAAGTCCCCTCTGACACATAAGATTGGGCCAGATCTCCGGTGCGACGGCACCGTTCTCGAACTCCCCCAGGGTAGGAATACAGCAAGGGTAGGGGCGCTCTGTTGGGTGCACCGGAGGTCCTATTACGAGCAGATCCTCTGGTCAATTAGAAGTGAATTGAATCAGAGCTATCGAAGGGTATGGCTATGAGCCTTGCGTTATATAGAAAGTATCGTCCATCTCTATTTGCAGATGTGATCGGACAAGAGCACGTCACTGTGCCGCTCTCCAACGCCCTCGAATCCGGAAAGACCCACCACGCCTATCTCTTTAGCGGTCCACGTGGTTGTGGCAAGACATCATCTGCTCGAATCATGGCGCGCTCGCTCAACTGTGAGAAAGGCCCAACACCTACGCCATGCGGTGAGTGCCAATCATGTAAAGATCTCGTTGCTAATGGTCCAGGTTCACTCGATGTTATTGAACTCGATGCTGCAACCCACGGACTTGTAGATGATGCGCGCGATCTCCGCGATAAAGCATTCTTTGCACCGGTTCAAAGTAAATACAAGATCTATATCATCGATGAGGCTCATCAACTTGGTCCAGGAGCTGCAAACGCTCTCCTTAAAGTTGTAGAAGAACCACCAGCGCACGTCATCTTTATCTTTGCAACAACTGAGCCAGAGAAGTTGATTTCAACTATTCGCTCTCGCACCCATCACTATCCATTCCGTTTAGTTCCACCTGGAACTCTTGCAGCTCACCTTGAGAAAGTCTGTGAATCAGAAGGTGTGAAAGTTGCCAAGGGAGTTATTCCACTTGTTGTTCGAGCATCAGGTGGATCTGTGCGTGATGCCCTCTCTGTTCTTGGCCAACTATTAGCTGGTGCTGGTAAAGATGGTGTGAGCTATGAAATTGCAGTCCAACTTCTCGGTTTCACAGATGGTGCCCTCCTTGATGATGCGATGGATGCAATTGCAGCTCGCGATGGAGCAACGCTCTTTCAGACCATAGATCGAGTCATTGAATCAGGACACGATCCTCGTCGCTTCACCCAAGATTTGTTGGAACGTCTGCGCGATCTGATGATTGTCGATGCGCTGCAAGCAACAAATGCAAATAGCATCTTGCGTGAACTGCCTGATGATCAATTGGGTCGGATGCGCCTGCAGGCTCAGAACATCGGACAAGCATCGCTCTCGCGCGCTGCAGATATTGCAGCAGAGGGTCTTACCCAGATGCGTGGAGCGACTGCGCCACGCCTCATCCTTGAACTTATCTGCGGCCGCATCTTGCTCCCTGTCGGAGATAACGGTGAGGCAGGGCTCCTTGCGCGTATTGAACGGTTGGAACGCGTTGAGAAGATTGCACCTACTACACAAACAGCTCCTGCAGTTGCGAAGGTAGCGGCGCCAAAGGCAGCGCCTGTGAAAGAGGTAGATCCTGCTGATTATGTCTCTCGCGCAACAGCAGAGGCGGTTCGGGAACCTGCGCCAGTTGTTGAAGGGAAGAAGGAAGAGAAGAAGATTGTCGATGCAGTAACAACTGCAGCACCTGCAGCGAAGATCGATTCGATGGATGTCTCAGGACTTCGTCGGATGTGGCCTGAGGTTATTGAGAATGTGAAGAAGCGTCGCCGCCTCACCTGGTCGCTATTGAGCGCAAGCGCGCAGATTCTCGGCGTGGACGATAAGAACATCACAATTGGAATCGTGAACGCTGGTGCTCGTGATTCATTTATTCGCAGTGAATCCGATGCAATCTTGCGCGAGGCATTTATTGAGATTGTGGGTCTTGATCGAAAGATTGAGGTCACCGTTGATCCAAGTATCGATACCACCAGCACTCCAGAGGCGCGCGCAGTCCGCACGACAGAGGCGCCAACTGACCCAACTCAGTTAACGGGTGCAGCGCTGCTTGCAGCAGAGCTCGGTGCAACCATCATTAGTGAAACGAAGCACGACTAATGTCTAGCGGAATGTATGAAGGTGCGATTCAAGATCTGATCGATGCTCTTGGACGACTCCCCGGAATTGGACCAAAATCTGCGCAACGTATTGCATTCCATATCTTGCAATCAGATTCAGAGATTGCAGATTCACTGGTAGAGGCAGTTCGCACAGTCAAAGAGCGAGTGAAGTTCTGTAGTGAATGCGGAAATGTCTCTGAGGAAGAGCAGTGCCGCATCTGCCGCGATCCACGTCGTGATCCATCAAAGATCTGCGTCGTTGAAGAGCCGAAAGATGTGATTGCGATTGAGCGAACAAGAGAGTTCCGCGGCAAGTATCACGTCCTTGGTGGAGCAATTAGTCCGATCGATGGAATTGGACCTGATCAACTTCGCATCCGTGAGCTGATGCAGCGCCTCTCTGATTCAACAATCACTGAGATCATCTTGGCGACCGACCCCAACCTCGAGGGAGAGGCGACAGCTACCTACCTCGCCCGCCTCATCAAGCCGATGGGCATCAGCGTCTCCCGCCTGGCATCTGGCCTACCTGTAGGCGGAGATC
>JBEEOC010000051.1:0-6752 GCA_041191845.1 Actinomycetota bacterium
TTTGAGTTCTATGACAAGTTAATTAACGCACTACTTGCTGCAGGTATAGAACCACTTGTAACTCTCTATCACTGGGACCTTCCACAACCATTGGAAGATAAAGGTGGCTGGGCAGACCGCCAGATTATTGATGCATTTGAATTCTATGCAACCGAAGTCGCACAGCATTTTGGTGATCGAGTAAAGCGATTCTCACCCATTAATGAGCCATGGGTTGTCTCTTGGCTTGGATATGGAATTGGAGTACATGCTCCTGGACGTACATCACGTAAGGATGCATTTGCTGCAGCTCACCACACAGTGATGGTTCACGCTGTTGCATCACGGGCGATGAAAGCTGTGCGACCAGATCTCCTTATTGGTCCAGTGCTCAACCAAGCAAACTTTCCAATGGATGATCCACAAGATCCAATCCTGATCCACGCCAATGATGTGATGGATGCACAACAGAATCGCTGGTGGATGGATGCGATGTATAAAGGAAAGTATCCAGAGATTCTCTTGAAGCACTTTGGTGATGAGATCAACGCAGTTGTTCAGCCAGGTGATCTTGAGTTGGTAGCTGCAACACCAAATGACTTTATTGGAATCAACTACTACTTCGATAACCGGATGGGACTTCCAGGTAACGATGGCGAGAAGTTCTATGACATGTCTAATGTCTTCGATCTCAATGTTGATATGACGATGCATGGCGATAAGACCGATATGGGATGGGCGATTACACCCGAGGGACTTACCAATCTCCTTGTGAGATGGAAGCGCGAATTAGGAGATCGTTGTCCCGATCTCTACATCACTGAAAATGGTTGCGCCTATGGTGATGGAGTCTCTGCAGATGGGGCAGTCCATGACGATCGCCGAATCACCTATCTCGAGAAGCACCTCAAAGCGATGAGAGATGCGATCACCCAAGGCTCACCTGTAAAGGGTTACTACCAATGGTCACTTCTGGATAACTTCGAATGGGCGCTCGGCTATGAGAAGCGCTTTGGCATCGTCCACGTTGACTTTGAGAGCCAGAAGCGGACCATCAAGGACTCTGGCCTCTGGTACTCCAAGGTCGTTAAGAGCAACGGAGCGAGCCTCTAGCTCCTCAGAAATCCTGCAAAAACCTGCAAAAAGCAGGGAGGGAAGCGTTACCCAATCGTTAGGGCGCTCACGCTCACACTAAAGCGCCAACTCCTTGCAACTAGGGCTTAAGAGTTCAACAATAGGGCCACGGAGACAAGCTTCCTGGCTTGCCTCGATTACCCAATTACAAAGGATGAAAATGACAAAGAGCCGTCGCATCGTTTTTGGTGCATTCGCTGTTTCTCTTGTTGCATCTGTAGTGGCATCAGTCTCACCAGCAACAGCTGCTGTGAACTGTGATCCATTCACAGGTTACAAGAACATGAAGGGCAAGACAGTAACTATCTTTACATCAATCCTCGAGCCAGAGCTCACAACGCTCAACACAGCTATGAAGGATTTCCAGACATGTACTGGCGTAAAGATCAAGATCGAAGGATCAAACCAGTTCGAAGCACTTCTTCCAGTACGTGTTAAGGGCGGAAACGCACCTGACCTCGCATGGATCCCACAGCCAGGTCTTCTTCAGAAGATGGTTGCAACAGGAAAGGTTGTTCCAGCTCCTAAGGCTGTTGTAGCAAACATCAAGAAGTTCTGGTCACCATCATGGGCAGAGCTCGGAACTGTTAACAAGAAGATCTACGCAGCTCCATTTGGTTCAAACATGAAGTCACTCGTGTGGTACTCACCAAAGCAGTTCGCAAAGAACGGCTACACAGTTCCAAAGACATGGGCAGAGATGGAAGCACTCTCAGACAAGATGGCAGCAAACGGCCAGATTGCATGGTGTGGTGGTCTCGGTTCTGGTGGAGCAACAGGTTGGCCAGCAACTGACTGGGTAGAGCAGATTGTTCTCCGTGAGCATGGCTCAAAGGTCTATGCTGACTGGGTTTCACACAAGGTTAAGTTCTCAGATCCAAAGATTCAGTCTGCAATGAAGAAGGTTGCTGACTGGATGCAGAACCCTAAGTGGGTTGGAAATGTTAAGGCTATTGCTACAACAACATTCCAGGATGCAGGTAAGGGAATTCCTTCAGGTAAGTGCAACATGCTTCAGCAGGCATCTTTCTACGGAAATATCCTTGCAGAAGAGGGTGCAACAATCTCTGAGAAGGGTGACGTATTTGCGTTCTACCTTCCAGCAACTAACTCAAAGGTATCAATCCCTGTAGTTGGTGGCGGCGAGTTCACAGCTGCATTCTCAAAGCGTCCAGAGGTTCAGCAGGTTCAGGCTTACCTCTCATCAGCGACATTCGCTACATCACGCGTACAGCTCGATAACTGGGTATCTGCAAACAGTGGTGTTCCACTAGCTGCATACAAGAACCCAATCGATCGCCTTGCTGCTACCTACCTCTCAAATCCAAAGTCAACATTCGCATTTGACGCATCAGACTTGATGCCAGCTGCTGTTGGTGCCGGTGCTGAGTGGAAGGAATTCACAGCATGGTTCGGTGAGGGCAAGTCAATTGCTGATGTAACAAAGGCAATCGATGCAGCTTGGCCAGCATCATAATTATTAGTAACTAGTTACTAATAAGAATATGTAAATAGTTCCGGAGGGTTCCAAATGGAGCCCTCCGGAACTACTATTTTCTAGGTATGATTTAGCAATTCGTTGAAAAGTATCTATAAGACGATCCAGAAGAAGATTCCCAAGTAGAAGAGGTGTACACAGTGGAAGATTTCCTCCCCACCACGCTCGCCAAGTTTGGCAGCGTCTTCTCTGCCATTGGAATCTTCGTTGTCATTCTCGGAACAATCTTCTTTATTGCAGGAAAGTTCCACGGTAAGAAATCTCGCTACATCGCAATCGTTGTATTTGTAGCCCCTGCACTTATTCTTTTAGCGGCAGGTTTGATCATCCCAGCGATTCGCACCGTGATGTTTAGTTTCATGGATGCCGATTCATTGAAGTTTATCGGTCTCGATAACTACACCTGGATGTTGAAAGATCCCAACGTTGCCATCATCATGCGCAACACACTTCTCTGGCTTCTCGTTACGCCACTCTTCACCACCGCACTTGGTCTGCTGCTCGCAGTAATGCTCGATCGCATCAAGCGCGAATCAATTCCAAAATCTCTCCTCTTTATGCCGATGGCGATCTCATTTGTTGGCGCATCGATTATCTGGAAGTTTGTCTATGAGTATCGCGATAACGATGTTCAGATCGGTCTTCTCAATGCAATCTGGAGCTTCTTCGGCGGTGAGCCAGTAAACTGGATGCTCAGCAAGCCAATCAATACATTCCTCTTAATGATTATTCTCGTCTGGACTCAGATGGGATTTGCAATGGTTATTCTGTCAGCTGCAATCAAGGCAGTGCCTGCCGATGTCGTTGAGGCCTCTGCCCTCGATGGCGCACATGGATTTAAGCTCTTCCGCCACATCACCTTCCCAATGGTGAAGACAACGGTCATCGTTGTCCTCGCCACCCAGGTTGTCGGCGCTTTGAAACTCTTCGATATCGTCCGAACAATGACCGGCGGTAACTTCGGCACCAACGTCCTTGCCAATGAGATGTATTCACAAGTCTTCGTTCAATTCGATCAAGGTAAGGGCTCAGCCCTTGCGGTAGTCCTCTTTATCTGTGTGACCCCGATCCTGATCTATAACATCCGTTCCATCCGTAGAGAGCGAGCACACTAATGAGCCTAAAACTCTCAAAGCCAAGCTCGGGACGCCAGATCTTCTCCACCAAGATCGCAGCGGTCACCGTCTGGACGATCACAATCCTCTGGACGATTCCAACCTTTGGCCTGCTCGTCACCTCATTCCGTAATGGCGACGATATCTATGCAAGTGGATGGTGGTCAGCATTTACCAGCCCATCATTTACCCTTCAAAATTACCGCGATGTCTTTTTCGGCGGAGCATCAGAATCCTTAAGCGATGGAATCCTCCCCTACTTCGTTAACTCGATTGTGATCACTCTTCCAGCGACCATCTTCCCAATCGTTATCGCAACAATGGCCGCATACGGTCTCGCCTGGGTTAAATTCAAGGGTAGCGACTTTATCTTCTTCGCAATCTTTGCTCTTCAGATTGTTCCGCTCCAAATGTCACTCGTTCCACTTCTTCAACTCTTCACCGGTGGAGCTCACATTGGATCTGTAACAATCTTTCCAGCGCTCGGTATCGCTGGAGACTTTGCAGGTATCTGGCTTCCTCACACTATGTTTGCGATGCCACTTGCAATCTATCTCCTCCATAACTTCATCGCCTCACTTCCACGTGAGTTGATGGAGGCAGCACATGTCGATGGTGCTAACCACTTCCTTATCTTCCGCAAGATTGTTATTCCACTATCAGTCCCAGGAATTGCTGCGATTGCAATCTTCCAATTCCTCTGGGTCTGGAACGATCTCCTCGTTGCCCTCACCTTTGCAGGTGGAACAGAGGAAGTCGCACCGATTAACGCAAAGCTTGCATCCCTTGTTGGCCAATATGGATCGTCATGGACCACCCTTACGGCCGGTGCCTTCATCACCATCTCAATCCCATTGGTGGTCTTCTTTAGCCTTCAGCGTTACTTTGTTCGCGGTCTTACTGCCGGCTCAGTTAAGTAATCGATGGGCGATTTCCTCGCTTCCTCGTTAGGTAAGTTTGGAAGCGTTGCATCTGCCATCGCGATCTTTCTTGTTGCTTTAGGAACAATCTTCTTCATTGCAGGTAAGTTCCACGGTAAGAAGGCGCGCTATGTCGCCATTGCAATCTTTGTCGGTCCTGCGCTGGCGCTCCTTGCAACCGGTCTTGTTATCCCTGCCATCCAAACCATCCTCTTTAGCTTTAAAGGGCCGGAGGGCGAGAGTTATGTCGGCTTCGATAATTACATCTGGATGGCGCAAGACCCCTCCATGCTCACCACGATGCGAAACACCATCCTCTGGCTCCTCTTCGCACCGCTTCTCACCACGGCACTTGGCCTCGTCCTTGCTGTTGCACTCAATCAGATGCGCCAGGAATCAATCCCTAAATCACTTCTCTTTATGCCGATGGCGATCTCATTTGTTGGCGCATCAATTATCTGGAAATTTGTCTATGAGTATCGCGATAACGATGTTCAGATTGGTGTTCTCAATGCGATTTGGACCTTCTTTGGCGGTGAACCTGTCAATTGGATGTTGAGTAAACCGCTCAACACATTCTTGCTGATGGTAATTCTTATCTGGACTCAGATGGGCTTTGCAATGGTGATCCTCTCTGCTGCAATTAAGAATCTGCCTTCAGAGATTGTTGAAGCCTCAGCGCTTGATGGCGCATATGGGTTAAAGCTCTTTCGCCACATTACCTTTCCAATGGTCAAGACAACATTCATTGTTGTCCTGGCAACTCAAGTAGTCGGCGCTCTTAAACTCTTTGACATAGTTGAAACAATGACCGGCGGAAATTTTGGCACCAACGTTCTAGCAAACGAGATGTATTCGAGAACCTTTGTTCAATACGATCAAGGTAAGGGATCTGCGATTGCGGTTATTCTCTTTATCTTTGTCACACCAATATTGATCTTTAATATCCGATCAATTTTGAAAGAGCGAGCAAATAGTTAACCACTAACCGATGCGAGCTACAGAACTACGCTCAATCAAAGAAGTCGGCACCTTCATCTGAGCAGATTGTGTCTCAGGTTTTTCAATCTTTGCCATAATCTGCGATGCGGCAAGTTGTCCTAAGAATTGCACTGGTTGAGCGATAGTTGTCAGGCCAAGGACGGCGGAGAACTCATGATTATCAAATCCAATGATGGAGATATCTTCTGGTACTCGCATCCCCTTCTTCGCTAACGAGCGATAGACGCCAAAGGCCATCTCATCTGATTGACAGAAAATCGCAGTGGGAAGCTTCTTCCGGGTGAGGAATTCATCCATAGCAAGCTCTGCAGTGTGGCTATCAAAGTTAGCGACAATCTCATTCTTAGGGTTATGTTCAATTCCATTCTCAGCTAAAACGCTGAGGAATCCTGCGCGACGGTTCTCGGAGACATCGAAGTTAAAGTCGTGTTCACGTTGGCCCATCATGATGGCGATATCGGTATGGCCATTCTCAATCAGATGCATAGCTGCGCTCTCCGCCCCCTTCACATCATCGATGGAGACTGTGGAGCAGCGCTTATCTGAGATGCCAAGGAGCGATACCGGAATACCAAGACCCAAGATCTGATCAAATTCACGATCGGTTGGAGGTAGTGAGATGACGATCAACCCATCGACCTTTCCCACCAACTTCTTCTGTTGGAAGACGCGCTGTCGGGCATCGACTTGGGCGAAGTTAAAGAGGAGGAGATCCATACCTGCTTCACGCAAGGCTTGCTCAGCACCTGCGATCGCTTGTGAGAAGTACCAGCGAGAGATGAAGGGGGCCATCACACCGATGGTGTTGGTGCGAGTTGTCGCACTTGGCGGAAGGAGATCTGGGCGGATTGGATAATCAAGGAGCTGGGCTGCCTCAATAATCTTCTTCCGGGTCCGCTCATTGACATGGTGCATGCCACGTAGGGCGCGAGAGACCGTGGCCGGAGATACTCCCGCCTTCTTCGCAATCTCCACTATTCCTGACACAATAGGGAAAGGATATGCAAAAAACTGCAAATATCAATAGATGAGGTAAAGAGGAAGGTAGATAGCGATGGCTCTCTCACTCGATAAAGATTGGTGGCGCCAAGCCGTTATCTATCA
>JBEEOC010000052.1:0-2826 GCA_041191845.1 Actinomycetota bacterium
AACGCGAGCATCGCGCTCAGCACCATAACGCTCAGGCTCTGCTGAGATGTGAACTGATGTGACGTTATAGAGATCAATCAGCTCTCTCAATACCTCAACTTGATCGCCTTTGATGATGTGAAGTCGATTTCCCAGTGATTGATCAAGTGCTCTCAGTGAATTGCTCATATAGGAAAGTAATTTAGAACCGGCTTCATCAATCTGCTGACGATCGAGAATAAAGAGTGGAACTACCTCATCGCCGGCAGCGATTGCTGCATTAAGAGCTGGGTGATCGCCAATACGCAGATCGCGACGGAACCAGATGATTGAGCGCTTCAATTATTAACGCCCTTACTGATTTTTGATGCAATCACTTTATTATCTGAGTTCTTCATAACAGCAATAAACTCAAGTTTTGCCTTCTTCTTAAAGAGATCTGGTTGCAGAAATACTCGATAGAGATTTCCTTGGGTGAGATCTGTAGCAACTGTGGTGCGATCTGCAGTTCCGAGCGACTTCCACTTGCCCTTTCCTTCACGAGCAAGGAAGGTTACTGAGTTATAACCTGGCGCATTGACTGTGACCGAGAGCTGCTTCCAGAGTGGTGAGTCATTGCTGGATGAGAGCTTGGGTGATGAAATCTTTGTTGTTGCACTCTTACCAATCTTGTTCTCTGCTTTAAGGAGGCAGTAAGAATTGGGGCTGACTGTAATTGCAAGATCACCAGAGCTGGTGCAATCACCGGCCAGCTTTATCCATCCACTCTTCTTTGTAATAGTTGAGAGCGTCGCGCTCCTTGCTCCATCATTAGTATTGAAGGCAACAACATATTCCTGTCCATCGCCATAGCGAGATGCGGCATAGAGCTGGCCTTGGGCAAAGAGGGTCTGTTGTGTTCCGCTCCGAAGAGCTGGGTTCTTGGCGATAACCCCTTGAATGGCCTTGATTTCATTGGCTATCTGGTTGGGGGTATCAAAGCTATTGCCCTCACCGATTGGATCAGAACCAATCCGAGGCTCCCATTTCCAGCTCTCCACCTGAGTCTTAAACATATTCTGGCGAGCCAACTTATCGCCACCGGCTCCCGTCATACCCTTTTCATCGCCGTAGTAGATGACAGGTCCACCTCGGAGTAAGAGGAGCATTGATTGAGCGATGATCGCCTTCTTCAAGGCCGACTCCTTATCGCTCGCGTTGTTATAGATAATCGTTCCAATGCGTCCCATATCGTGATTGCCTAAGAAAGTTGCAAGTCCATATGCGCTGCTCTTGGAGGTTGTGTAGAGGTCATCTGCATTAAAGAGCGATGCCAGACGATCTGCTGTGCCGTAACGGCCAACATATCTACTTACCTGCTCATTAAAACCGAAGTCGAGCACTGATGGTGTCTGACCACTTGCAACATAAGTGGAGAGAGTCTGTGGACTGCCATCTGCAACCTCACCAAAGATTGGAAATGTCTTCTTCCCCTTCTCCAGCGCAACCTTTTGAATTGCAGGAATCACTGCCTTCCAAAACTCTGGATTGACATGCTTAAAGGTATCGATGCGCATGCCATCGATATCGAATTCTCTAATCCAATAGCTCCAGATATCGATAAACCCCTTGACCACAACGGGCTTTTCGGTGGCGAGGTCATCGAGCCCGAAGAAGTCACCAATCAAAGAAGATTCGCCCTCAAAGGTGGAATCGCCAGCGTTGTGATAGTTGTTAATATCATTGAGGAAGGCAGGGTTCTTAATATTCTCTTTGCCAGCAGGGATATAAGGCTTCCCATCTTTATAGGAGATGACATCTGCGGTGTGGTTGGCGACAACATCGATAAAGACCTTTAGCCCCATCGAGTGAGCAGTTGAGACCAACTTCTTAAACTCAGTCTCAGTTCCAAGATGTGGGTCAACGGTCATGAAGTCGAGCGCCCAATAGCCGTGATAGGCAGATGAATTTCCTTGAATAGATTGCTGCTTAAAAGGTGGCGTAATCCAGAGCGCAGTCACCCCTAAATCAGCGATATATGGGAGTTTTTCAGTCAGCCCTTGGAAATCACCGCCATGCCAATATCCAATATCGGTCGGGTCATAGCCGTCGCCATTATTGGATGGATTGCCATCTGAAAAACGGTCGGTCATAACAAAGTAGACCGACTCACTGCTCTGATCACCGCGGACAACCGGCTGGAAGAGAGCGGTGTAATTCTCGGAAGCGTTAACAGTTGTTGGAGCAAGGAGGAGAAGTGAGACGAGAACTGTGAGAACTTTCTTAGCCTTCATTACTTCAACCTCCAGATTGCAGATGCTGGTCCTTTTGTGGTGATGGAGAGTTTGCTACCTTTTGCTTCCACACCATAGATAGTCTTCACAACCTTATAACCGTAATCGGTGAGATCAATCTTCTCTTTCACCTTATCTCGGGCGATAAAGATAAGGAGGGCCTCCTTCTTTGATTCGCGGATAAAGGCAAATGAATCTTTTCCGGCATGGATCCAACGCAGCCCACCGTTAATCAGCGCATCGTGGCTCTTGCGAATTGAAATCAGCTCTTTAAAGCCATTAAGGAGCTCTGTGTTCCACTTCTCAGGTTTATCCCAATCTATGGTCCTACGAGCATCCTCGCCCCAGGCACCCTCTAATCCGAGTTCATCACCTGCAAAGATTGATGGGACACCAGGATAGGTAAAGAGCGCAGTAGCTGCAGCAAGGTGTGCCTTCTCGCTTCCTGCAACCACGGTTCTAAAGCGAGCTGTGTCATGAGAATCAAGTAAGACCATACTTGCCACAAGACTTCGCCAAGGAATTCCTGCTGCAAAGGCTCGCATGATGGCAACTGTTCCCACGCCATCAAAGC
>JBEEOC010000053.1:0-8607 GCA_041191845.1 Actinomycetota bacterium
AGAACAATGTCTTGGCTGCGAACTACCCCTTTGCAACGATTGAGCCCAATGTCGGCGTTGTGGGAGTACCAGATGAGCGCCTAGCAAAACTTGCCACCATCTTTGGATCTGAGAAGCTCCTCCCAGCAGCGGTCGAGTTTGTAGATATCGCCGGCATTGTGAAGGGCGCATCAGAGGGCGCCGGCCTTGGAAATAAGTTTCTCGCCAATATCCGTGAGACCGATGCCATCTGTCAGGTAATTCGCGTCTTCACCGATGGCGATGTTGTTCACGTCGATGGTCGAGTTGATCCATCGAGTGATATCGAGACAATTAATACCGAGCTAGCGCTCGCTGACCTTCAGACAATTGAGAAGGCGATTCCTCGCCTAGAGAAAGAGGCGCGCACCGATAAGTCAAAGAGCGCAGTCCTTGAAGCAGTTAAAGCTGCAGAGGCACACCTGCAATCAGGTAAGCCGCTCTCCACATCAAAGATCGATCTCTCATTGGTTCATGAACTCCACCTCTTAACGGCAAAGCCATTCCTCTATGTCTTCAACGTTGATGCAGCAGAGCTTGGCGATCAAGAACTTCGTACAAAACTCTCAGCGCTCGTAGCACCGGCAGAGGCGATCTTCCTCGATGCAAAGACTGAGGCAGAGCTTGCTGAACTTCCTGATGAGGATGCGCTCGAACTTCTTGAGGCCGTGGGATTAACAGAGCCAGGACTTGCAACGCTTGCTCGCGTTGGCTTTGACACCTTAGGTCTTCAAACATATTTAACTGCTGGCCCGAAAGAGGCACGTGCTTGGACAATTCATAAAGGTGACACCGCTCCGATGGCAGCAGGCGTTATTCACACCGACTTCCAAAAAGGCTTTATTAAAGCTGAAATCGTCTCTTTCAACGACCTGATCGCTGCTGGCTCCATGGCAGAAGCGAAGTCACAAGGAAAGGTCCGTATGGAGGGCAAGGATTACATCATGCAAGATGGCGATGTAGTGGAGTTCCGCTTCAACGTCTGATGTTGAAAGGTCGAACACAGTGAGCATTTCAATGGAGAAGTTGTATTCAGTAGAGCGCGAGTATCCCGTTGCGATTTCACAGTTGTGGAGCGCATGGATGGATGTTGCAGCGCTCGAGAAGTGGTACTCACCTACAGATCTCTCAGTAGTACCTGGCTCTGTTGTTTCTGAACCCTTTGATGGCGGCTGGTGGACTGTTGGAGTCGATGTCAGTCAACATGGTTTTAATGCTTACTTCTGGGGAAAGTATTCCGAGCTTGAGGTAAATAAGAAGATTGTTCACACACTTCACTACTCACAAGATGCATCTGAATTTGTAGCTCGTGCTCTCAGTATAGAGGCACATCGGATTGAGATTGATTTCGAAGAGCGCGGTGAGAACTCCTGGGTTCGCTTTACTCAATATGGCGAACTACCTGAAGGCCAAGCAGAGCAGGCCAAGGCAGGTATGGAAAGCTACTTCGATAATCTTGGAATCTACTTAACTAAGTAATCACGATTATTAAGCGCAATTAGGCCGGAAATTCAGAATCAGGCAACTGATAGACTACGAGCCTGCACTTTCCAATTAAGTGCCCTTATTTATGGAGTTTCTCTTCAATGCCAAAGACCCAAGCACACCTCAAAGACCTGCCTGTAAAGACCCGCGACGATATTCGTAACGTTGCGATCATCGCGCACGTTGACCATGGAAAGACAACTCTGGTTGATGCGATGCTCTGGCAGTCAGGCGCCTTTGCTGCTCACAAGAAGCAGGATGAGGGCCAAGATCGCATGATGGACTCGATGGATCTCGAGCGCGAAAAGGGAATTACGATTCTTGCCAAGAACACTGCGGTTCGCCGTGGTGACTCCATCATCAACATCATTGATACACCAGGCCACGCAGATTTCGGTGGTGAGGTTGAGCGCGGTCTAGAGATGGTCGATGGCGTTATCTTGCTCGTTGATGCATCAGAAGGTCCATTGCCGCAGACTCGCTTCGTCCTCCGTAAGGCGCTCCAGAAGAACCTCCCAGTGATCTTGCTGATCAACAAAGTTGATCGCCCTGACTCTCGCATCGCAGAGGTTGTCGATGAGGCATATGAGCTCTTCCTTGATCTCGATGCAAATGAAGATCAGATTGATTTCCCAGTTGTCTATGCATCAGCAAAGAACGGTCGCGCATCGCTTAACCGTCCAGCAGATGGAGCGCTTCCTGATGAAGAGAATCTCGATGTTCTCTTCCAGGTAATCAATGAGACAGTTCCTGCTCCTAAGTATCACGAGGGCGCTCCACTTCAAGCTCACGTGACAAACCTTGACTCTTCACCATTCCTTGGTCGCCTTGCGCTCTGCCGTATTCACGAGGGCACAATTAAGAAGGGCCAATCAGTGATGTGGATGAAGACTGATGGCACACAAGAGCGAGTAAAGATTTCCGAGCTTCTCATTACTGAGGCGCTCGAGCGCGTTCCAGCGCTAGAGGCAGGTCCTGGCGATATCGTCGCAATTGCAGGTATTGAGACAATCACATTGGGTGAGACTCTTGCAGATCTTGAGAATCCACACGCTCTTCCATTGATTAAGGTCGATGAGCCATCAATCTCTATGACAATTGGTATCAATACCTCTCCACTTGCTGGAAAGTCAGGTAAGTTGCTGACTGCTCGCCAGGTGAAGGATCGCCTTGATAAGGAGCTGATCGGTAACGTATCTCTTCGTATTCTCAATACTGAGCGCCCAGATGCCTGGGAAGTTCAAGGCCGTGGCGAGCTCCAGCTCGCTGTTCTCGTGGAAATCATGAAGCGTGAAGGCTTTGAGCTCACAGTTGGTAAGCCACAGGTTGTTACCAAGATGATCGATGGCAAGCTCCACGAGCCAATGGAATCTCTCACTATCGATGCGCCAGAAGAGTATCTCGGTGTGCTTACTCAATTGATGGCACTTCGCAAGGGCCGTATGGAGCAGATGGTTAACCATGGTACCGGTTGGATTCGCCTTGAATATAAGGTTCCATCACGTGGTCTTATCGGTTTCCGCACTGAGTTCCTTACTGAAACTCGCGGAACAGGTCTGCTCCACCATGTATTTGATTCTTATGAGCCATGGTTTGGTGAACTTCGCACACGTGCGACTGGTTCACTTGTCTCAGACCGCATGGGCGCTGTTACTTCATATGCTCTCGCTGGCATTCAAGAGCGCGGAACAATCTTCGTCGAACCAGGCGATGAGGTTTATGAGGGCATGGTTATCGGTGAGAACTCACGTTCTGACGATATGGATGTGAACTGTGTTCGTGAGAAGAAGCTCACCAATATGCGCGCATCAGGTACTGATGATTCAGAGAAGTTGATTCCACCTAAGAAGCTCAACATGGAAGGTGCACTTGAATTCTGTCGTGAAGATGAGTGTGTTGAAGTTACTCCAGCAGTTGTTCGCATCCGTAAGGTGACTTTGGATGGAGCAGAGCGAGCACGTGCAACATCTCGTGCAAAGAAGAGTAACCAGAGCTAGCGCTCTTTGAAGTTAGTAGAGGATGGATCTGATGCGAAAGATTATGCATCGGGTCCATTTTCTTTTGACCACCCTTTAAACTAGAGCCTATGAAGAAGTCACTTGCAGCCCTTGCCGCGCTTATCTTTCTCGTGGCAGCACCTAGCTATGCATCAGCTCATGCAGGTTTAGTTAGCTCTAATCCGGTAGATGCAAGTGAGTTAACTCAGATGCCATCGGAGATCACCCTCAACTTCACAGATCAATTGATGACTTTCTCAGATAAGCAGGTCAATACAGTTTCACTCTCACTCCAAGGTGGCGATCAGGTGGCATTAGGTGAGGTGAAAGTCGAAGGCGCAACGCTCTCAGCTGTCATTCCTGCTGGCACCTATCAATCTGGAATCTATGAGATCTCTTATCGAATCGTCTCTGCCGATGGCCATAAGGTGAGCGAGATCTTGACCTTCTCACTTAACCTCCCCGAGGGGGCTGCTGGGCTAAAACCACGAGCTGAGGAGAGCGATCAAGGGCAGGGGGTAATTCCACTTCCGCTCGTTGCTGCCATCGCCATCTTGCTCCTCCTTGGAGGCTTCTTCGCTCTCCGCAATCGGAGGGCGTAACGCTCATTTGTCATATATCTACGGTTGAATTCATACCGTGAGTAAGCAATTCGGAGGACCTGAGCTACGTCTTGTAGCAAACCCCATCACTCACCACACCCTGCCCTTCGATGAAGATCAAAGAGCGGCAATCTCACACCGTTCCACCCCGCTGATCATTCGCGGTGCAACTGGAACAGGTAAGACATCAACTTTGATTGAGTGCGCAATTGATCGCATCCGCAACGGAGCTGCCGCCGACTCGATTCTGATTCTGGCATTTGGTCGTGAACGCGCCTCTGAGATTCGCGATGCGATTGTTCTTGCATCGAATGGAACTATGCAAGAGCCACTTGCCCGCACATTCCATGCCCTCGCTTTCTCCATCCTTTCAATGACAACTGGAGATAATTTTCGCGAAACAGTTTTAATCTCAGGCGCAGAGCAAGAGGCATTTATCAAGGTGCTGCTTGAGGGAAACCTTCTCGATAACGTGGATTGGTGGCCGGCAGATCTTCGTAAAGATTCTGGTTCTCCAGATTCAGTCGTGATGGGCGAGCCGCTACTGACCCAAGGATTTATCCGTGAGCTTCGAGATTTGATGATGCGTGCAACTGAGCGAGGCCTCACACCGGAAGACTTAGCAGAGAAAGGCCAGCGTCTGGGAGAGAGATTCTGGGGACCGGCAGCGAAGTTCTGGCGCCAATATCTCGAGATTTCTGCTGGCATGGATACTGGCGCTGCAGATTCAAAGATGCGGATCGATCCAGCTGAAATTATCAATGCAGCTATTGCTCACCTCAAGCGCAACCCAGATCTCTTAACAGAGCTTCGTAAGCGCTTTACGACAATTATGGTCGATGAATTCCACGAGACAGATCCGGCGCAGCGCCGCCTCTTGCGATTGCTTGTTGGTAGCGATGCAGTATTTGTTGTCGATCCGCCATCTGCTGTTGGAAGATTCCGTGGTTCAGATCCTGATGGCGTTGATAGTTATCTTGCAGAAGAGTTCTCCGATGCTCATACGATTACCTTGAAGAACAATCACCGAGGAACCCCGGAGAAATTTGCGATTGAATTAAAGTCTGAGGCAGAAGAAGCTCAATACATCGCATATGCAATTAAGCGAGCCCACCTACTTGAAGGCGTTGCTTACTCGGATATGGCGATTATTCTCAGAGCCCACAACACCACGGCCACAGCTATACGTCGCGCACTTGGTCAATCATCAATACCGGTCGCAGGCGATCGGGAGGCAATCTCATCCAACGCGGCTATTGCACCATTTCTTCTCTTAGCCCGAGTTGCCGCTGGGATTGAATCTCTGAGCCTGGATGTCTGTGAGCGATTGCTCATGGCTGAATTTGGTGGTGCAACTTCAATCTCACTTCGCCGAATCCGCACCGCACTGCTGAAGAGCCGAAACGATGCGGTCGATACACGTACCGGCACGGAGATGATTATCGATGCGCTTGAAAAGGGCGATATTCCGATTGAGGAGAGCGCCGAATTACGTCGAGTCCATGATCTTCTTGCCGCCGCTAAGGCCTCCTTACGAAAGAAGAACGCATCGATCCATGATCTGCTCTGGGCAATCTGGTCTAAAGCGGTTAACGCTGAGAATCAATTGATCTCTGAGGCCTGGCAGCGAGCTGCCCTCCGTGGTGGTTCGCGAGGTGCTGCAGCCGACCGTGATCTCGATGCAATGGTTCAACTCTTTGATTCTGCAGCTCGCCATATCGATCGCATGCCTAATGCCCATCCGAAGATCTTCCTCAATGAGATTGCGCAAGAAAATATTGTTGCTGACCTCATCACAACTCAAGGCGTAAGACCTGATGTGGTGGAGCTCCTCACCGTGCACTCAGCGAAGGGTTTGCAATTCAAGCGAGTCTTTGTCGCAGGTGTTCAAGAAGGTATCTGGCCAAACCTCAAGCAGCGAAGCACCCTGCTTGGCGCAGAGCGTTTAGTCGAACGTGAACGCCATGGTGAAGAGCTTGCTCAAGTAGCGCTCGATCTCATCACCGCCCAGTCACTTGCCGAAGATGAGAAGCGACTCTTTCATGTTGCGACTACTCGTGCATCTGAGCAGCTCCACATCACAGCTGTGAGCCGTGAGGAAGATTCACCATCGTCGCTCTTCCTTGAAGCTGCAGAATCTGATGACTTCAAGAAGGTGCAGTTCACAGATGCTCGCCCATTAACTGCTAATGCGCTCGTGGCATCGCTACGACGAAATCTGCATGGTGAACGAAGTGAGGTTGCAGCATCAATGCTGGCCACATTGGCGCAAGCAGAGATTGCAGTCGCCGATCCCGATAATTGGCTTGGAATCCATCCACTCTCAACCGATGCTCCGCTCTATGTTGAAGGCGAAGAGGTCTTTATCTCACCAAGTGCCGCAGAGTCATTTGAGACATGTGGTCTCAAGTGGCTTTTAGAGCGCAATGGTGGCTCTGACGGGGATTCAACAGCACAGCTTCTCGGCTCTGTTATCCATGAATATGCACGAATTAAGGTGGAAAACCCTGAGATTACTGATCAGGATCTCTATCAATCACTCGATAAGGCATGGCCGCTCATTATTGACTCTGCTGGCTGGATTAGTAAATTCCAATTACAACGAGCCCAGAAGATGTTGGAGCGCTTTGCCCAATACCATCGCACCGCAACTCGTTCAGTTGAGGGTGTGGAGTTAGATTTCACAATTAATGTGGGGCGGGCAACGGTGCGAGGCTCAATCGATCGCCTTGAGGTCGATAGCGATGGAAAGTTCTATGTCGTTGACTTTAAAACCGGTAAAGCAATTGGCCATAAGGAGGCGGCTGAGAACTTGCAGCTTGCCTGTTATCAATTAGCGGTTGTGCTCAATGGCTTTGAGAAGAAGTTTGATGACCCACAACTCTCGGGATCACATCTTGTCTTCTTGGGACATGATACGAAAGAGATTGCAACGCGAGAGCGTCCACCGATTGTTGTGGAAGAGGTTACCCAGCAGCTGGAATCGATAGCAGATCAGATGGCATCTCCCATCTTCTATGCCAAGAAGAATGATTTCTGCAGCTTCTGTCCGGTGAAGACCTCCTGCCCAGTTCATCTCGAGGGAAGATCGGTGATCGGATGAGCGCTATGAATCCAGGAAGTGAATTGAGTATTGTGAATGAGAAGTTCACACCACAGCAGGTGGCTGAGTTCATTCGCCTCATTGACCCATCATTTCCGCTGCCGAGCCTAGAGCAATCCTTAATCATCTCCATCACAACCAATCCGCTAGAGCCTGCTGTTGTGATTGCCGGTGCTGGATCGGGAAAGACAGAGACAATGGCATCACGCGTTGTCTATCTCGTTGCCAATGGCTTTGTTCGCCCGGATCAGATTCTTGGACTTACCTTTACGCGCAAAGCGGCAGGTGAACTCAACTTACGTATTCGAAAGCGCCTTGGCCAGCTGGCAAAGGGTATGGAGAAGAGCGGTATAGAACGCCCCTTTTCCAGCCTCGATACATCGGTGACTACTTATCACTCTTATGCTGGACGAATTCTCTCGGAGCACTCCATCCGCCTTGGAATCGATGCCGACTCTCAGCCATTGGGGGAGGCTGCGCTATGGATGCAGGCCAATCGCATCGTCCGCACTTGGGATGAAGACGGTTACAGCAATGAATCCACAGTAAAGACAATCGTTGAAGATTTGATAGGGCTGACATCACAGGCCCTTGAACATCAAGTCTCTGGTGATCAGATTATTGAAGAGGATCAGAAATTACTGGCAGAGCTCGCTCGTATGGGTGGAGGGAGTAATGAGGGAGTCCGCAAGGCTGCTCTTACTTCACAGCAGCGAATTGGACTAGTTGCGATGATGGAGAAATTCATCGCCGAGCGACGCACGAGTGGACAACTCTCCTTCGATGATCAGATTGCACTCGCTGCCCGCATTGCACAATCTTTCCCTGATGTGAGCGCAATTGAAAAGGCGAAATATCCCGTTGTTCTCCTCGATGAATATCAAGATACATCGCACTCACAGGTGCGCCTGCTCTCAACTCTCTTTGGTAATGGACATCCAGTAACTGCCGTGGGTGATCCATGTCAATCGATTTACACATGGCGCGGTGCGGCTGCAGGAACAATTGGAGCATTTAATAACTACTTCCCAAAGAGTGATGGCGCGACTGGGGCCCTCCAATACAACCTCTCTACTACCTACCGCAACGATAAGAGCATTTTGGAAGTTGCCAACATCATCTCAGAAGGTGTGCGCAGTAATGATGGAGTCATAGTTGAGCCACTACGAGCTCGAGATGGTGCAGGTATTGGTGATTTAACCTGTGGGATATTTGAAAATCTTGAGGCAGAGGCGCAGGCGATTGCTGATTATTTCACGCCACTCTGGAGCGAGAATAAAGAGCGTGAGAAGCCGCGGACATTTGCGGTATTGGTCCGTAAGAAGTCACAGATTCCTTATATTCAATCAGCTCTGACAGCTGCGGATATTCCATCTGAGGTTCTAGGTCTCGGTGGATTGAT
>JBEEOC010000054.1:0-7102 GCA_041191845.1 Actinomycetota bacterium
CGTGCAGTATCCAAAGCCTATTTTGTGCACTTGATCAGCAAAGCCCTGTTGTCCACCAAGACCATCGTGTCCAAATGTTGTATCGCTTAAGACAGGGGAATGCACTGGGTTTGCAACGATAAATCCAAGTGAGTGAATCGGATATGGCGCAGGATCGCCGTAGATATTCGGTCCGACATTTGGCCGAGAGATGGCTTTCTTAACAGTCTCATCGCTCAAGATACGAATCCCATTCGTTTCGCAGACAAGCGCTGAATAAGTTTTAGCAATTGCACGTGCATTCATCACGCCACCTGCTCCCGCAAATTCCATCTGATGCGCCCGTGGATCATTGAAACCTCCAACAAAGTCATCAACATTTCCCACAAATGCTTTTCCAAACGACATCGCTCGCCGGTTCCAGTACAACGGTGATTCAAATGGATAGTCAATTAAAGGTGCGTCGTCGCTCTTGAGATGAGTGATTTGATCTTCGATTTCTGCAGGCGTTCCAAAGTAGGCCTCAACCCCGAGAGGACTGGCAATAATTTCTTGCAACAACTGGTTGAGGCGTTTGCCGGTGATATTGAAATATATTTTGCCGAGTAAATGTCCAATTGTTCCAGCGTGATAAAGGAATCCTGTATCTGGCTCCCAGATTGGTTTCTGTCGTGCAAGTGCATCTTCTACTGGAGTGAGCTTTAACATATCGTCAAATGTGAGATCTTCACGGACAGCGCTGAGCCCTGAACGGTGACGCATGATCATGGCAACTGTGATCTTCTCCTTGCCATTTACTGCAAACTCAGGCCAGTAGTGAGCAACTTTCTCATCCGGATCGAGCAACCCTTGCTCGATCAAATAGTGGCCAATAATTGATAGCAAACCTTTTGAAGTTGAGAAAACCACTGACTTTGTATTCTCTTCCCAGGCAGCTCCCGGTCGCTGTTCGCCAGCCCAGATATCGAGGACAGGAGCGCCATTCTGATAGATGCAGAGCGCAGCTCCTCCATATGGTTGCTCGGCGGTAAGAGCAAAGAACTTATCGGCTACCGGTTGAAAGCATTCAAGGATGAGCATTCGATGAGACTACAGATACTTATCTCGATAGGCTAGAGATATGAATACAAAAGGATATGCAGCGCTTTCCGCAGGATCTGACCTAGTTCCATTCGAATTCGATCGCCGCGAAGTAGGCGTTAATGATGTCGAACTCGACATTAAATATGCCGGCATCTGCCATTCAGATATTCACCAGGTCCGGGAAGAGTGGGGTCCTGCAATTTTCCCGATGGTCCCGGGCCATGAAATCGCCGGTGTTGTTACATCAGTAGGTTCTGGAGTTACCAAGTTCAAGGTCGGTGACCATATTGGAGTAGGTGTATTCGTCGATTCATGTGGCAAGTGCGAGCAATGCCTTAAGGGTTTACAACAGTATTGCAATGAAGGAATGACCGGCACCTATAACGGTTACGAGCGCGATGGAAAGACAGTCGCGATGGGCGGCTATAGCAATCGTTTTGTCATCAATGAGAATTATGCAGTGCATGTTCCAGCGAACTTGCCGCTCGACGGGGTCGCACCTCTTCTCTGTGCCGGAATTACTTTGTATTCGCCAATCAAGCATTGGAACGTCACGAAAGGCACAAAGGTTGCCGTGATGGGACTCGGTGGCCTTGGGCATATGGGAGTGAAATTCGCTGCGGCAATGGGAGCTGAAGTGACAGTGCTATCGCACTCTCCTTCAAAAGAAGCAGATGCACGCGCCATGGGTGCGCATCACTTTGTATCTACAAATGATCCAGAGAATTTCAAAGCTATTGCAAAGAGCTTTGATCTCATTCTCAATACAGTCAGTGCCGAGATCGATATCAATCAGTACCTCAATCTCTTGAAGCAAGATGGAACTCTTGTGGTGATTGGTCTTCCTGGTAAGCCATATGCCGTTCACGTAGGAGTGCTCCTTGGGGCTCGCCGTTCGATGGCTGGCTCGATGATTGGTGGCATCCCAGAGATGCAAGAGATGCTTGATTTCTGCGGCGCGCACAACATCCTCAGCGATGTGGAGGTCATCAAGGCTGACTACATCAACAAGGCATATGAGCGCACCATCGCCAGTGATGTGAAGTACCGCTTCGTTATCGATGGCTCAACCTTCTAAATTGATAGCGTAAGATTCGCTACGTTTGCAGCGTGCTGCAGACGGTGGGGCCTTTAGCTCAGTCGGTAGAGCAACGGACTTTTAATCCGTGGGTCGTCGGTTCGAGCCCGACAGGGCCCACTTCTGCTCTTGACTCTCTCTACCTCACTCTTTATCGTCACACAATGGCTATCGTGAAGGCACCGATTTCTCGTGTGATTCGAGGGCATAAAGAACTGCGCGAAGCTCTTCGCGATACTGCAACCTACTCATCGGATCTCCAAGGTGATGCCGATGTCCGTGACTATCGACAGATTCCATTGGAAGTTGATCCACCACGTCATCACCTCTATCGTGCAGCGTTGAGCCCATTCTTTGTGAAGCCCACCATTGAGAAGTTAATCCCAGAATTTCGAAAGATTTCTCAAGAGCTAATCGAGGAGTTCTTCGCCTCAGATGGTGATGTTGTTAGTCAACTCGCCCTTCCATTGGTGATGCATAACCTTGGAGTTATCTATAACCGCCCACAAGATGTGCAGGAGTGGATCTCATGGGGTCCTGATGTCTGGACTGCGGCAGGTCCGCAGCGAAGCGGGGAGGTACTGCATAGATATCTCGATGCAATCTATGAAGAAGCGCTCACGAAGAAATTCGATGATGTTTGGTCGCAAGTTGCCCATCTTGAAATTGAGGGAGAGGTAATCTCCCAAGAAGAGTTTCGTGGAATAGCAGGAGTCTTACTAGCCGGTGGTCGAGATACCGTCGTCAAACTTCTCACGGGAATCATCTGGCACCTTGGCTCCTCCCAGCGCGATTTAGAGTATCTAAGGGAGAATCCAGCTGGAATAGATGGCGCAATACAAGAATTATTGAGATTTCTTACTCCGCTTCCTGCGATGAATCGCACGACAACTCCAGAATCTCTCCACTCAGACCTTCCTGAAGATAGATATGTGCAGGTCAGCTTTATCTCAGGGAATTTCGATGAATTTATCTTTGAAAACCCTTATGTAATCGATATCAAAAGAGGGCGGATTCCACATTTAAGCTTTGGCTTTGGACCACACACCTGCCTTGGCAATCACATCGCCGAGATTGAGGCACGAGTCTTCCTGGAGACCATTCTCGAGTCGGGATATAACTGGTCAATTGATTCAAAGTCGAAGATTAGATTTCATCAGCCGCCGCTTGATGGTGTCCCAGATCATTTCGCTGAGGTGTATCTGTCTCAGATTGCTCGACTCCCTATAGGAAATGTGGCAGGCTAACCTTATGAATAAAGCTCTTGCGAAGTTTCAGGCAGATACAACCGAATTCCTCGATGCGCTGGCTTTAATTCCCGATCGCTCACGCAATACCTCAATCAATGGTGAGTGGTCAGCCGCTTTTGTAGTCCACCATGTTGCAGATGGTGAGCTCCACTTTGCAGCCCGCTATCTCCACACCTTAGGTTCAGATAATCCTTTGATGATCTACTTTGAAGAGGAGCGTTACCCAGATGCCCTCGTCTATGAGAAGCGAAGCGTTGCTAAGTCGCTGGCTTCGATCGCCGGAATCCGAGCCATGGTTTTAGAGGTATTGACCAATATTGATGAGCCGGCTTGGTCGCGGACCACGGTGACTCCAGATGGGGAGAGCTTCACCTTGGCGCAATTGGTGGAGAAGGCGAGCGGCCATATCGAGAGCCATAGCGCTCAGTTAAGAGATATCGCAGCCTCCCTCTAACCTGACCGGTTAGAGACCAGTCGGGTTTTGACTGGTCAGAACTGGTTAACCCATCGCATAAATAAGGGGCATTCCCTACGGTATCCATGTCAGAGCAATCTGAGAGGGTCATGGATATGAACGAGATACGGAGCTTTATCGAGTGGTTGAGTTATCACCCAACCGCTGATGAGATCGCACGCGCCCTGGTGCTAGATCACCTGGCGAGCCTGGAAGCTTGCTGCGCACGTATTGGATTGCTCAACCCCGATGATTCATTGACCTTTGCTGGTGAATATGGATTTGATGATGGCAAGAAGGGTCAGACCTTCACAAGCGCTGAGTGGCGATCATGGACTCATGACGCAGCTGATATCGCACTAGGTCGCAATCCACACCATTGGTCTGAAGACAAAAAGTTATTGATGTTCCAACTTCGCCATCGCGGTGCAATCCAAGGACATCTCGTTATTCGTTTCTCACATCCTGTGGCAGCAACCGATAAAGTCGAAGAGATTGTTCTCGACTATGCAGTGCCAATCTCTCTCTATCTTTCACTTCATCATGAAGGTCGCAAAGTTGGTAGCGCTCAAGGAGAGCGGGAAGATACCGGTTCAGGACAACTCACTGCTCGACAGCTCTCGATCCTAAGTGGCATGGTTGAAGGAAAGACAAATCATGAACTTGCAACCGAACTTGGCTTTAGTGTGAGCACGATTCGTCACGAGACGATGCGCATCTACCAGGCTTTGAGTGTGAGCGATCGAAAAGAAGCAGCCAAGAAGGCGTTAGCACTTTCTCTCCTCTAACAGGTAATCTCACGGGGTGAAGAAGACCGCCTCATGGCTCCCGCTCTACCTGATTGTCGGCTTTATCTGGGGCTGCTCCTTCATCTTCATCAAAGGCGGGCTTGAGTTTCTCACACCTATTGGCGTGGCATTTGTTCGCTGCGCACTAGGTGCTGCAACTCTCTACCTCTACTCGCTCTATAAGAAGATTGAATTACCACGAGGCGTTAAGCCCCTCTTTCACATCTGGGTTGTCAGCCTCCTGCTCAATGTATTCCCAGGAATCTTCTTCGCCCTAGCTGAGACAGAGGTGACATCGATTTTGGCAGGAATCATCAATGCGGTGACCCCATTGATGACCTTGATTGCCATCTTGCTCGTCAATCGATCTGAGCAGCCAAAGCCTGCTCAGATCATTGGATTATTAATTGGTTTTATTGGCGTATTGGTAGTTCTCGGCGCATGGAATGGACTTGGTGATAATCCATGGTGGGCGGTGGGAATTCTTCTACTAGCGGTGACCTGTTATGGATTCTCTTTCCCATATACGCGACGATTTGTTATTCCGCTAGGCCTCCAATCTGAGTCGATAGTTGCAGCTCAACTCATCCTGGCGAGTGCAACGCTCCTTCCGCTCTATCTCATCGATGGTGTGGCACAGGATGAATATCGCCTAGGACCGATCCTTTCAATGATTGCCCTCGGAGTTTTTGGAAGTGGTTTTGCTTATCTCTGGAACTTCAAGGTGATGCAGATTGCAGGAAGTGCAATTGCAAGTAGCGTCACATACTTAACGCCGGTCGTTGCGGTTATTGTTGGAATCATCTTCCTTGGTGAAAAAATCACCTGGAATGAACCTGCAGGCGCTCTCGTTGTGCTTTTAGGTGCAGCAATTGCACAAGAGAGATTAAAGCTGGCCAAGCGGTAATCAGAGATAACGAGTTAAGCGGTAACGACAAATCCTGCTGGAAGTTCAAGGCGATACTTCGCCAACTTTTCTCCATCTGCAAGAAGAGCGCGTGTGGGGCTATCTTCTGCAATCAATCCACCGCTAAGAACCACAGAGCGCTCACATAGCTCCAGGGCATAGGGAAGGTCGTGGGTGACCATCAAAATAGTGATATCGAGCGATTTCAGGATTGAGGCCAGCTCTCTACGGCTAGCAGGATCAAGATTTGATGATGGTTCATCGAGAACGAGAATCTCTGGTTTCATCCCTAATACGCCAGCCACGGCAACGCGCCTACGTTGACCAAAGGAGAGGTGGTGGGGCGCTCTATCTGCAAAGTCGCGCATCCCCACTTGATCAAGGGATTCATTGACGATTGCATCGAGCTCATCACCACGGTAACCCATGTTGTAAGGACCGAAGGCGATGTCCTCACGAACTGTTGGCATAAAGAGTTGATCATCAGGGTCTTGGAAGACGATTCCCACCTGTGATCGAATCTTCTTCAGTGATTCTTTATCATCGCCGCGGATAGTTGTTCCAGCGATTGTTACTTCACCTCGTTGAGCGGTGTGGATTCCGTTAAGGTGCATAACAAGCGTTGTCTTTCCTGCACCATTGGGTCCAAGGAGCGCCACACGCTCACCCTTCTCCACGGTGAGGTTGACGCCATAGAGAGCTTGATTTCCATCTGGATAAGCAAATGCAAGGCCAGAGATTTTTAGTGATGGTGTGCTCATGCAAGTACTCCGGTGATAGTTGTAATGGCCAGTGCTGCAGATGGAATACCAACAGCGAGAATTTGATGTGATCGAGAGATGATTGGGCGAGAAGTCTTTGGAAGTTCTCCCTCATAGCCACGAGCAATCATTGATGTGTGAACTCGTTCACCACGCTCATAGGAGCGAACAAATAGAGCGCCAGCTGTTCCTGCGATAAATTTCCAATCACGGATGCCGCGCTCTTCAAAGCCGCGTGAGATGCGAGCAACTTTCATTCGCTCCATCTCATCTGTAATCACATTCATATAACGCAACATAAAGGTCATGATTTGAACAAGAAGCGATGGCATCTTCAGAAGTTCAAAGCCGCGCAAGATTTCGCGAGCTGGAGTTGAGCCAGAGAGAAGAATTGCCGTGAGCACTCCGAGAGTTCCCTTGGTAATGATGGAGGCTGCAGCGATTAATCCTGGGCGGGACACCTCAAAGAAGAAGATCTCAAAACGTTCACCTTTAGAGAAGAAGGGCATAAGGATGGCAAAGATTAAGAAGGGGATCTCAATTGTTGCTCGCTTGGCAATAGTGAAGACCGGCAGCTTCGCCATGGCAAGGAGGGTGATAATCACAAGGGCAAACCCGATAAAGGCGTAATAGTTCTGGATTGGGGTCGCTACGCAGATGACGAGAAATGAGAGCAGGGCGAGGATTTTAAAGTGAGGTGGAAGCTCATGAATCGGTGAATGGCGGTGGATATAGAGCCGTTCGCCCACATCATGTCCGTGGTGATGTCCGTGGGCAGCTTCACCACTTTCACGCATCAAAA
>JBEEOC010000055.1:0-3791 GCA_041191845.1 Actinomycetota bacterium
CTGAAAAGGGATTCGGATTCATTGCAGTTGATGGCGGAGGACAGGACGTTTTCGTTCACTACTCAGCAATCCAGGGCAACGGATACAAGAGCCTTGAAGAGGGTCAGGCAGTTACATTTGAGGTTGTCCAAGGTCCTAAGGGTCCTCAGGCAGACGCAGTTAACCCAGCCTAATTACACTTAAAGAAAAACCCCGTCGAGAAATCGACGGGGTTTTTCTCTTTCACAATCTTTTTTCAATTTCTTCTTAAAGTTCAGAACCCTTTTCTAGAAACTTAATTTAGCTGCTCTCTACTACTTCACCGGCTCAGGTGGAATCTCACCACGCTTTGCCTTGCGAGCTTCAACCTCTTTAACGGGTGAGAGATCCTTTCCCTTCTTCCATGCATCGAGATATTTCCATGGAAGTACTTCACCGCGGCGGACCCACCAGATATCGGGTGGAGTTGGCCATGAAATACCAAAGTGGAGATGGGGCGCAGTTCCACGTGCGCTTCCCGTTGCTCCAACTGAACCTAATACTCGCCCTGCCTTCACTGCAACGCCCGGCTGGATACTTGCAGGGATAGAGCGAAGGTGTGATCCGTAATAGCGGACCCCATCAACACCGATGATGGAGACTGAGAGACCACCGCGATCAATACCGAGATTTGGTGGGCTCTTCCAACGATCGACGCGATTTACTTCATCGACCACGCCATCTATGGGAGCGACAAATCTGCAACCAGCTTTAGTCAAGATATCGGTCGCTGCATAATCGTGATGTGCTCTTGCATAGTTAGCCTCACACCCTGCAATAGGAAAGAGATAGACCGGTGCTGCATTAGCAGTTGGAATCTGCGCGATGACTAAAAGAATGATGGCGATGCGCTTGAACATGAGCAGAGCCTACTTAAATATCAGCCTTCTTCAGGGCAAGTCGGTCGAGACGTGCCGTGACCATCATATGTGGAACGGTTAACGCCCATATGGTTACCAATGTGAGCCAGAGGAATCGATCATTGATGCTCTCTCGAGCAAATGCGGCGAGAACAATAACGAAGATAAAGGTTCCAACTAGCGCAGGTAATCCTGGCAGAACTGCGCTTCTAAAGGCGGCAAAAGAGTTTCCTTCGCTATATCGTGCAAGTGATTGTGGAAGGAGCGAGGTTAATCTCGCCGTGTGGCGCATCGCATGCCAGCATCCAAAATAGGTTGCAAATGCAACAAGCGGTGGCGCAAATGAGACAAGTCCAATCAGGAGGAATAAATCGAGAAGATCTCGCCATTGGCGATCTTGCGCAAGGATGAGCGTTGCAAGCGTTGCCAGGGCTGCCATCGCAATCAATAGCTCTCCATCAAAACCGTGGTGCCAATCGATAAGGACTGGGTTAACCTTCTCCAGCGCCTGAGTGCTTCGGCTATTAACAAGTGGAATAACGACCGGGATAAAGCCAGCAGCTGCTGCATATGCCCAGGTGCTGATCCTGCTTCGCTTCTTTGAGTTGAGTGAATTGAGCTCTGCAATATATGCGCTATCGCCAACACCAAAGTGAATAGAGCTCATCAGAACTACTGCGATAAATCCCCAGACATTCCATTGAAGTATCGCCAAGATTGCAACGAGGGCAATTGCAACATAGATGGTGATGAAGATAGCCATCTTCGCCGGCTTCGAACGTGGGAGGGTGATGAGATGATCAATTGCCCCATGTGGAATGCCGTTGGCAAGGGCGATAAGTGCAATCGCCACCTGCCATTGCAGTGAATTGGGGCCAAGCAACTGCGAGAAGGTAATCGAAAAGGCGATAACAACTGCCACTGAAAGCGATGAGAAGAGGCGTACTGCGCCAAAGGTTCTGGCTCGAGCGCTATCCATGGCCATCACAGTATCAACTTTCCCAGTCATTCTGAGCCTTTCTATGCAAAAATGCAGCCATGAAACAGTGGTCCTATATGGCGATGCTCATATTCACTTTCTGTGGCTCAGCCTGGCTTGAGATTGTTCTTAAGACCGGCGTTCTTCGTCGCATTAAGCGCGTAGCGATTAGCGTCCTTCCTATAAGTCTGATCTTCATCGCATGGGATGCCTATGCAATCGCTCAAGGCCATTGGTTCTTTGATCGTGAGCAGATACTCGGTATCTATGGCCCGCTCAATATTCCACTCGAGGAGTACCTCTTCTTTATGATCGTTCCAATGGCTGCAATTTTCACCATCGAGGGCGTCACAACCGTCAAACCACATTGGCGAAAGGATGAGTTCGGAGAATGATCTACACAGATATCGCAATTGTTGCCTTTGCTGTGGCAGTCATGGTTGATCTATTTGTGTTTAAGACCTCTATGTTGACTCGTCCAGCTTTCTGGACCTCTTATGCAATCATCTTGCCTTTTCAATTCCTCACAAATTGGTGGCTCACATCGCGCAACATCGTGATGTATAGCCCAGATGCAATTATGGGATTACGTTTCTTCTCAGCCCCAGCAGAAGATGTTCTCTTCGGCTTCGCACTCATCTTGAGCGTGATGGGTCTATGGGAAGTATGGGGACGAAAGGGTATCCAGCGAAATAAGCCTTAAAGGGCTTTAATCTCAAAGAGCAGCCCGCTCTCTGGCTTCAATACTGGGAGCTGGAGACCGATATTTGCTAACTGATCTCCCGTAAGCACAACAGATGGCCACCATCCTGGATGGACCTTCTGCAAGAACTCTGGCGCGCTCAACTCTTCGTTCACGCTCACCTGATACTTAGTCTTTGCATCTAATCCATCGAAGGTAGCAACGAGCGGTCCGAAGTTATCGAGTGAGGTCAACTGCATATAGCTAAAGATTGCCTCTTTCTTATCAAGTGAGACCGTTCCATACATCTGAGCATTACCTTGAATGACATCGCTACGAACGACAGCGCCAGAATGAATCAAGTTGCGATTTGCCTTATAGAAAGTGATGTATGACTTGAGGACTGCGATCTCGTGATCGCTTGCCTCCGTGACATTCCATTCAATTCCTGAGTGGCCAAAGAGTGCGTTAATTACCCGGAATGAGATGTCGTGGGTGCGATGCATCTGATGTCCAACGGTTGGTCCGACATGTGTTCCGAGGAACTCTGGCGGAATCACCATCGCGCTCCATCGCTGTATCTGTTGACGCTCTAAAGGATCATTTTGATCTGAGGTCCAGAAACGATCTGCATGTTCAATCATTCCAAGATCTACGCGACCACCACCGGATGCACATGATTCAATCTCAAGACCTGGATGGCGGCGCTTGAGTTCATCAAAGAGTCGATAGATAGCCTCGGTCTGCTTGCGCACAACCGGGCGACCATCACTGATTGGGTCTGAGAGATGGCGATTGTGATCCCACTTGATATAGGCGATGTTGTTCTCTGTGAGCACTTCCTCGACCTGATTGAGGACGTGGCTATAAGCACCTTCTTTAGTCAGATCAAGAACTTGCTGCCAACGCCCCTCAACTGGAATTCGTCCAGGCTCTTGCAAAATCCAATCTGGATGTTGGCGATAGAGATCAGAGTCTGCGTTAACCATCTCTCCTTCAAACCAGAGTCCAAATTCAATTCCCTTATCGTTGATGTATTTGATGATGGGCTGAAGTCCCTCTGGCCACACATCTTTAGAGACGACCCAATCACCAAGACCGAGCCGATCATTGCGACGTGAACCGAACCATCCATCATCGAGAACTACTCGCTCAACGCCAAGCTCTGCAGCCTTATCAACAATCTTCTTGATTCCATCAAAGCTATGGTTGAAGTAGACCGCCTCCCACATATTGAGTGTGAGTGGACGAG